>JAGARL010000239.1 GCA_017622255.1 Methanocorpusculum sp. | reverse complement strand
GTCGCGGACAGCACCGTCAATGATGATGCCGGCAACGCCGCGGTTAATAGCAGAGCGGGTGGCAAGCTCTCCCCACGGGGCAATATCACAGCGCTCGCTGTTGTTGATGACTAAGACATCGCCTTCCTCGCAGACATCAATTGCCTGCACCGGCTTTGACCAGTCGCCGCCGAAGGTCTGCACGGTAACAGCCTTTCCCACCATCTTCTTCGGGACATGCCGGGCAGAAATTCCCCACATCGCCCCTTTTCTGTAGAGGGCATCGGTTACATGCGGAGCGGAGACTTCGCGGAGAATCTCGCGAATCTCGTCATCCATCGTTTTGGTCTTTGGTTTGGCGGCAGAAGGGGAATCAATCGCCTCGCGGACAGCACGGGCTGCCGCTTCCACATCCGCGGCTTTGACAATGCCTGCTCCGACAATCACAATATCTGCGCCTGCAGCGGCAGCAGCGGCGGCGGTCTGCGCATTCAGTCCACCTGCGGCTGCCACTTTCACGCCAAGCCCGCTGATTTCAGATAAGATATCAAGCGGGTTTTTTCCCTCCATCTGCTGGTCAATTCCCACGTGGGCATTGATGATGTGAACTCCCATATCCGCAAGCTGCTTTGCACGGCCTGCAACGTCTGCCACATTCATCATATCCGCCATCAGCTCGACACCATAGAGCGCCGCTCCCCGCAGAGCGTCAAGAATTACGGCATCGTCAGCCGATGCTAAGATGCAGACCACATCTGCGCCTGCCTTTGCCGCCATTTCCACCTCGAGTCCGCCGGTATCCGAGGTTTTCAGGTCGGCGATGATTTTGTGATTCGGGAACTCTTTGGCAAGTTCGCGAACCGCGTTCATTCCCTCGCTTTTGATTAAGGGAGTTCCCGCTTCTATCCAGTCGGTTCCGCCGAGAACAGCTTCGCGGGCTATCTGCATTGCCCGCGACAGTTCGGTTAAATCCAGTGCTGTCTGGAGGATGGTATTCATAGAATTATATTAGGGCGTAATTCTTATACACTTTCCGCCAGATAATACTCTAAAATTATAATCAAAAACGTCCAACAGAAATATACGTGTACCTTCTCCTGATTTCAGCCGCAGCCGTCCTCTATCTTTTTCTGATTCATCCCTCCGGAAAAAGGCGAAAAGAGGCAAGAGAGTTTTGCAGAAACTCCTTCGCACACCGGGGACTCTACGGTGCGGGGCTGGAAAACACACTTCCTGCATTCGAAAATGCCAGCACAGCAGGGTATGGAATCGAGCTTGATGTGCGGCTTACCAAAGACGGGGAGGTTGTGGTGTTTCATGACGAAACACTGCTTCGGGCAGCAGGAAGGGCGGACAAAATCGCTGATTTGTCCTTTGCGGAACTGAAGAGCATCCCTCTTTTCGGCTCGGAAGAGACCATCCCGCTCCTTGCCGAAGCCTTGGAGGCGGCAGACGGTGTGCCGCTTTTGGTTGAAATCAAGGGAACTTTTGCCGTTGATGAGCTCTGCAGAAAAACCGCAGACATACTCGAATCCTGCAAAGGCCCGGTGGCTGTGGAATCCTTCTCCCCGGTTGCCGTCCGCTGGTTTTCCAAAAACCGCCCGCAGTTTCTTCGCGGTCAACTCTCCTCCCGCTTCCGGGATGCGGAGGGAAGAAAAGTCCCGCTCTTTCAGCGGGTAATTGTCAGCAGTATGGTTTCCAACTTCCTTGCAAAGCCGGACTTCATCGCCTATGATGTGCGCAATAAAAATCAGCTTTCATTTCTCCTCTGCCGGAAACTTTTCCGCGTGCCGTATCTTCTCTGGACGGTGAAGGGCACAGGAGAGGGGATGATTTTTGAGGAGTGAGCGGATGCGTTGGAACAAAAAGAGAACCCTCACTTCATAAAGCAGTACTTCTCATACGAAAGCGTTGAGAGGTCCACCACAACCGCCTCCGCAGGAGTCGGGGTAATGTTCATCTGCTTCTGGAAAGACGTCTGGGACTGCCAGGTGCCTGCGTTCACCCCTAAGACATTGCGGTAGTTAATGACCTCGGAGATATGCACATGTCCCGTATGCAGAATATCCGGCACTTTGCGGATGACCAGATTGTCCGTCTCGGTCGAAAGAAGCGGGGTTCGCTGTCCGTAAATCGGGCTTAAGTGACGGCGCTGCAGCATGACCTTCATAATATCTCCCGGATGCTCATACGATGCTCCCGGAATGAACTTGATTAAATCATCAATACTTCTTCCATGGTACATCAGCGTGGAAACCGACTGAATGGAGACCACCGACGGATTCTCCACAAACGTCACATTCGACGGGAACTTCGTCCTGAACTCCTCCGGAAGTGCAGGCTGCGGCTCTGCCCCGCGGACAGCGTCGTGGTTGCCGGGGGCGACAACAATCTGCAGGTGTTTCGGCATCTCCGAGAGCAGCTCGCCTACCCGGTCATACTGCTCATAAATCGTCTTGATGTGCAGCTCCTTATCCTGATCCGGATAAATACCGATACCGTCCACCACATCTCCGTCGATTAAGAGGTAGTTTACCTCCGGGTGATTGTGCATCCACTCCGTAAAGCGGTCCCACGAATCTTCCAGGAACGTATCACTTCCCACATGCACATCGGAAATCAGCGCAACCTTCGCAGGCTCTCCCCGCGGCGGAGAAAACGTATGCGTCAACGGAATGTCAGGCCGAAACAGCGTATCCGCAAAAACCATTCCCGAAGACGTACCCCCGGGCTGAGCAGGCGCAAGCTTTCCTTTCACGCCGATTACCTCATCCGGCAGAATCTTTTCCGCCTCGTCAAAGCCCTCGCGGTTCTTATTGAACAGCACCTTGATAGTGCCTGTCGGATCTTCAATCTCCACAATCCGGTGTCCCTTGCCGGAAGTGGAACTCGACACCACCATACCGATAATGCCGATATCAGAGTCCGCATACTTGCTTCCGGACCGTGTCAGCGCCTCAATCGGGTACGGCGTAAGCCGCCCTTTCATCATCTGGGCTAACGTATCGTAGCGGTTGCGAAACATCCGGTAGCAGGCCTCGGGATCTGCAAGCGGAATCGATGTTCCGTCGCGGCCTGCCAGAATCTCCGGCAGAGACGCGAAACCCACATCCAGCTTGTCGGTCCGAAGCGCCGTCATGCCGGAAACCTCCTTCGGTGTGACGACCGTTACCCCGTGCGGAAGCGAGCTGATAATTCCCTCGATAATCCCGGACGCTCCGCTCTCGCTGACATAGTTCACCACCTCCGGGTGAACCAGGAGGCCTGCGTCAAGGAACCGCTGAACAATCGCCCGCTTCTGCATTATAAGGAATCCACAAACTCGCCCATACGCCGGACCGCCTCGACCAGTTTCGGACGGTCAACAGCATAACAGGTTCTGACATGCCCTTTGCCGCTCTCGCCAAACGCACTGCCCGGAACAACAGCCACCTGCTGTTCCTTTAAGAGCCGCTCTGCAAACTCCTCATCAGAAAGTCCCGTGGACTCAATCGACGGGAACGCATAGAACGCACCCTGCGGAACATGACAGGAAAGCCCGATGTCGTTTAAGCCCTTGACGAACAGGTTTCTTCTGATGCGGTACTCGGCAACCATCTCATTCTTCGCCTCCTCGCCGGACTTGAGGGCCTCGACAGCGGCAAACTGCGAGGCTGTCGGTGCAGACATCATACAGTACTGGTGAATCTTGAGAGCCGCATCGCAAATCTCCTTCGGCGCACAGAGATATCCAAGACGCCAGCCGGTCATCGCATATGCCTTCGAGAAACCGTTTAACGTAATCGTCCGCTCGAAAAGACCGTCAATGGACGCGGTTGCCGTGTGCTTTCCGTCATAGGAAAGCTCGGAGTACACCTCGTCAGAGATGACTAACAGGTCATGGTCGATGATGATATCCGCAATCGCCTTGAGGTCATCCTTATCCATGATACCTCCCGTCGGATTGTTTGGGAAGTTCATCATCAAAACCTTGGTCTTTGGCGTGATGTGTTCCATCAGCGAGTCAGGAGTAATCTTGAACTTGTCCTCGGCTCTGCACGGCAGCGGCTTTGGAATACCGCCTGCCAGATAGACCTCCGGCTGATAGGAAACGAAACAGGGGTCAACCACTAAGACCTCATCACCCGGATTTACCACGGCACGCATCGCGATATCAAGCGCCTCGGAGACTCCGGTTGTAAAAATCACCTCGGACTTCGGATTATATTCAACACCGTAGCGGTTTTTGAAGTCCTCGGTGAGCAGACCGCAAAGCTCCGGCAGACCGCGGTTGGAGGTGTACATCGTCATACCCTTCTCAATCGACGCGATAGCGGCCTTGGAGATACTCCACGGGGTATCGAAGTCCGGCTCGCCCACTCCTAAACTGATGACGTCTCCTTCCATCGTTAAAACGAGGTCGAAGAACTTTCTGATTCCCGAAGGCTTAATGTCGCGGGCTACATCTGATACAAAGCTGCGCATTTTCCGCCTCAGAAGTGAATGAGCTGCCTGTCGCGGTTTCCGGGACGCGACATGGGAACTCCCTGCTCTTTGTAGGTCCGCATAATAATCTGCGTCATGGTTTCGCGAACGCCGTCGATGGATGCAATCTGTTCTGCGACAAAGCGGGAGACCTCAGTCATGGTCTTTCCGTGGATGGTTATCTGGAAGTCGTGAGTTCCGGTTAAGAGGTGCACGCTTTCGACCTGCGGGAAGCGGGAAATCTTCTCGGCAATGCCGTCATAGCCGAGGCCTTTTTCCGGGGTGACCTTGAGGGATAAGACGACGATTACATTGTCCTCGCCGGTAACGGAGTAGTCGATGACAGCAGTACAGCTGCGAAGGATTCCGGCATCTTTGAGTCCGGCAATTCTTGCCTCGACTTCATCTTCTGAAATCTCGAGCATGCAGGCAAGTTCGGCAGACGGGATTCTGCTGTTGTTCTGTAATTCCTTTAAGATTTTTGCGTCAATTTCGTCCATGATATTCACCTCCTGCTGCGACAGGGTTGCCGTTGAAGAGGATTCCGTCGACGTAGATGTCGTTGATTCCTGCTGCCTTGACGAAGGTCACATTGTAGATGTTGTAGTCGATCTTGGCAGAGACCTTTCCATCGACGACATCGATGACGTACTTGTCACCGACCTTGGTGGCAACGGAGTCACCGTTCTCATCGACCCAACCGGTGACATCGGCGTTCTCGACGACATCGGCCTTGATGGTGACGGTTCCAACATCTGCGAAGTCATAGACTGTGATCCAGGTCTTGTCCTCGATGCAGAGCTCGACATAGGGGACGTCCTTGATCATGTCTGCGGGGAAGGATGATCCTGCAGCAACGAACATCTGTTCATCGACGACTGCCTTTCCTGTGAGGGATGCGG
>JAGARL010000238.1 GCA_017622255.1 Methanocorpusculum sp. | reverse complement strand
GTGACGCAGCAATCGTCGTTGAGGATGCATTTGAAGCAATCGCAAAGACTGCAGAAGTCATCAAGGCACTCGTTGCACTTGGTGTCGGCGCAGACTTAGAGCGTGCAAAACTCTCCAAGAAGATCCGTGCAGGACGCGGAAAGACCCGTGGACGCAAGTACAAGCAGGCAGTCTCTGTCTTAATCGTCACCGCAGGCGAATTCGTTGCAGCAAACAACATCGCAGGTGTTGACTGTGTACCGGTCACCGCACTGAACGCAAACCTCCTTGCACCGGGATGTGACGCAGGCAGACTTACCGTCTGGACTGAAGCAGCTGTAAAGAAACTCGGGGAGGCATAAAAATGACACTTGCATACCCGATTGTTACTGAAAAGGCAATGGTCGTCCTTGAGAATGTCAACCAGCTCTCTTTCATCGTTGCAAAGGAAGCAAAGAAGGCAGACATCAAGGCAGCAGTCGAGAAGACCTTCGGCAAGAAGATTGTCGCAGTCAACACGATGATGACCACCAAAGGAACGAAGAAGGCAATCATTACCTTCGAAGAGAAGAACGCCGCTGAAGAGATTCTCTCTCAGCTTGGAATCGTGTAAGGTGAGATAAATGGGACACAGAATTAGTACACAGGCTCGCGGAAAGGGCGGTTCAACCTACCGTGCACCGTCACACCAGTACAAAGCAGAACTGAAGCACTTCGGATCTGCAACCAAGACTGTCCGTGCCATTGTCGCTGACATCGAACACGACCCGGCACGTCACACCCCGATTGCAGTCGTTTACATCGACGGCAAGAAGGAATATGCACTCGTAACCGAGGGCGTTGGAATCGGAAAGGAACTCGTCTGGGGTCCGGAAGCAACCGTTGAGAACGGAAACTCCCTCCCGCTTGCAGCAATTCCGACCGGAGTTGCAGTCTGCAACATCGAGGCACGCCCGGGAGACGGCGGCAAGTTCGTCCGCGCAAGCGGTGTTCAGGCAGTTGTCATCGGAAAGTCCGATGGAAAGGTCGGCGTTAAGATGCCGTCCGGAAAGCCGAAATGGTTCAACGAGAACTGTCTCGCAACCGTTGGTCTCGTTGCCGGCGGAGGACGCGGTGAAAAGCCAATCCTCAAGGCAGGTAAGCAGTACCACAAGATGAAGAGCTCCGCAACCCGCTGGCCAAGAGTCCGTGGTGTTGCAATGAACGTTATCGACCACCCGTTCGGTGGTGGAGGACACCAGCACCCAGGTAAGCCGAAGACTGTTGCCCGCGGAACCTCTCCGGGTAAGAAGGTCGGACACGTTGCTGCACGCAGAACTGGATGCCGGAGGTGAAGTTAGATGGCAAAGAAAACTACTAAGAGAATGCCGAAACGGCGTGAGGAGTACACCTACCACGGCTACAACCTCGAAGCACTTCAGGCAATGTCCATGGAAGAACTTCTTCCGCTCATGCCATCCGGTGCACGCAGAAAGGTCCTTCGCGGCTTTACCGCTGGCGAAGAGGACGTTCGCGCCAAGATTGCAGCAGGTGACGGTGTAAGAACCCACATTCGTTCAATGATTATCCTTCCGGAAATGGTCGGCAAGAAAGTTGCTATCTACTCCGGTAAAGAGTTCGTTGAGGTTGAGATTCCGGTCGAGGGAATTTTCCACTACTTCGGAGAATTCGCACTCACCCGCAAGAAGGTTAGCCACGGAAGCGCCGGTGTCGGTGCAACCCGGTCGAGCAAATACGTCCCGCTGAAGTGATTGTCATGGCAAGAACAGAATACAGCAACAAAACGACCGGCGACAACATCGCCCGCGCAAAGGCAAACGAACTTGGATGCTCTCCGAAACACGCTGTTGAGATTGCTTCCCTCATCCGCAACATGATGGCAGATGACGCAGTTGCATACCTCGAACAGGTTGTTGCATTAAAGCGTGCAGTCCCGTTCAAACGCTACAACAGAAACGTCGCTCACCAGAAGAGCTTAAACGGAAAGACCTTCGGCACTGCATCCGGAAGATACCCGGTCAAGGCAGCAGCAGAATACATCCGCTTAATCCGCTCCGCACAGAAGAACGCTGAATACGCAGGTCTCGCACCGGAAAAGATGGTCATCGTCCACGCCGCTGCAAACAAGGGACGCTGCATGAAGGCAATCTTCCCGCGTGCAATGGGAAGAGCAACTCCGAAACACAGAGACTCTGTAAACGTCGAGATTATCCTCCGCGAGGTGCAGTAAGATGACTATCGAGAAGAAATTTGTCGCAGACGGTGTTAGAAAAGTCCGTGTCGAGCAGTACTTAAACAAAGAGCTTAAGCGCGCAGGATACGGAGGAATGGACATTGTCCGCACTCCAGTCGGAACTCAGGTCACCATCTTCGCAGAGAAGCCGGGTATCGTTATCGGTAAGGGCGGTAAACTGGTTCGCCAGCTCACCACCGACTTATCCAACGTCTACGGCATCGACGCACCGCAGGTCGAAGTCCAGCAGGTTGCAAACCCGAACCTCAACGCTCAGATCATGGCAGAACGCCTTGCAAACGCACTTGAGCGCGGATGGTACTTCAGAAAGGCAGGAACCTCTGTAATCCGCCGTGTCATGGACTCCGGAGCACTTGGATGCGAAGTCATCATTGCAGGTAAGCTCACCGGTGCACGTGCACGTGTTCAGAAGTTCGTCGAAGGCTACATCAAGCACTCCGGTGAACCGGCTGAGTCCGTTGTCGAAACCGGATACGCAACCGCAGTCAAGAAGCTCGGTATCATTGGTGTTCAGGTTAAGATTGTTCCACCAGGAGCAGTCCTTCCGGACCACTTCGAGATTCGTGCAGACGCCAACCCGGCACCGGCACGTGTCGAGACTGATGTCTTCGATGACTTTGATGCAGAACTTGCAGCAGAACCGGACGTACCAGAACAGGAGGTCCAGTAATGGCAATCTTCAGAGCAAAAGAAATCGCCCAGTTTTCCGATGCTGAACTCGTCGAGAACGAGGAAAAACTCCAGCTTGAGTTAATTCAGCACTACGGAAAAGTCAGCGCCGGTGGTGCACCGGAAAACCCTGGAAAGATCCAGGAAGTTCGCAGAACTATCGCACGTATCAAGACTGAACAGACCAAACGTCAGGCATAAAACTGTCTATGATAACTCCACAGAACATCCTCCGGCATGAGTTAATCGGTCTCGAGGTGACTGTGGAGGAATCACCGAACACATGCGAGGTTGGTATGTCCGGAATCATCGTCGATGAGACCAAACATACACTTCGTATACAAACCGGGCGAGGTATTAAGACCTTAGAGAAACAATATAAGTTACTCCGGGTGACCCTCCCGGATAGTGTTCGAGTCAAAATAGACGGCAATGCTTTGTCTGTTTCTCCAACGCGGCGCGTTAGTATGCGCGTAAGATGAGGGTTATTATGGCAAAAAATATCGGCTTAAATGTTGCAGTCCCAGAGAAAGACTGTGACGATGTAAATTGTCCGTTCCACGGCAGCTTATCGGTGCGCGGCCAGGTGATTACCGGTAAGGTCGTGAGCGAACGTATGCAGGGAACCGTTGTTGTTGAGCGGAACTTCCTTCACAAGGTCCAGAAGTACGACCGTTATGAGAAGAGAAGCACCAGAATTCACGCACACATGGCTCCATGCCTCGACGCAAAGATTGGCGACGAGGTTAAAATTGCAGAGTGCAGACCACTGAACAAGACCACTTCCTACGTAGTCGTTGAGGTGAACAAGGCATGAAGGGATTAACTTCCAAGATTCCGCGTGCACTTCAGACTGGTTCTAAGATGGTCTGTGCAGACAACACTGGTGCACGTGTTGTCCAGATTGTTTCCGTCTTCGGATACCACGGTGTCAAGAACCGTCAGCCGAAGATGGGTATCGGAGACCTCGCAACTGTTTCAGTTAAGAAGGGAACTCCGGACATGAAGAGAAAGCTTGTCAAAGCAGTTGTTGTTCGTCAGAAGAAAGAGTTCCGCCGTCCGAACGGACTTCGTGTCTCCTTCGAAGAGAACGCAATGATTCTCTTAAACGACAATGGCGATCCGCGTGGAACTGACATCAAGGGTCCGGTTGCACGTGAAGTCGCAGAGCGTTTCCCGAAAGTAGGGTCCATGGCGACCATTATTATCTAAGGTGATTAAACATGGCACGTATTTCAAGCATTCAGCCGAGAAAGCAGCGGAAGTACCGTTACAATGCCCCGATTCACGTTCGTGGAGCATTCTTACACTCTCCTCTCGCAGGCGATCTCCGTGAAAAGTATGGAAAGCGCAGCTTCCGTGTTGTCACCGGCGACACCGTTAAAGTTCTCCGCGGCGAGTTCGCAGGAACTGAAGGAGTCGTTGACAAAGTCGACGTTAAGAACACCAAAGTCCTCGTCCACGGCGTAACCGTTAAGAAAGCAAACGGCGAAGACGTTCCAAGACCGCTCGACCCGTCAAAGGTAATGATCACCAAGCTGAACACAAAAGACGCAAAGCGCATGGCACGTCTTGAGGTGAAGGCATGACCAGAACAAAACGTATGGCAGCCCCTACTGAGTGGCAGCTCGCAAAGAAAGAAAAGAAGTATGTTGTAAGCACTGCAGCAGGTCCGCACAACGGTGCAGCACTCCCAATCGGAGTCTGGCTCCGCGACCACATGCACCTTGCAGAGAACACCAAAGAAGCAAAGAAGATTCTGCACGACCGCCAGGTTGTCTTAAACGGCCACATCGTTACCGATGAACACATCGGAATCGACGTTTTCGACATCATCAGCTTCCCGAAGATCAACAAGCACTACCTTATCCTTGTTGACGCAAAGGGACGCCAGGTTGAGCACGAAATCACCGAGGAAGCAGCAAAAGTCAGACTCGTCAAGGTCGCAAACAAGACCACCATCCGTGGCGGCAAGACCCAGATTAACCTGACCTGCGGTGCAAACTTCATCGGCGACAACTCCTGCAAAGGAAAGGACACCCTTATCGTTGGCCTTACCGGAGAGGAGCGCTTTGCAGTTAAGGAACACTTCCCGTATGCAGTCGGAAGCCTTGCAGTCATCATCGGCGGACAGCACACCATGAAAGTCGGAAAGATCTCCAAGATTTACGTCCAGGCATCTTCCCTTCCGAACCGTGTTATCCTTGAGGATGCAGAAGGCAACCAGCTTGAGACCATTGAGGACTACATCTACGTTATCGGTACCGAGGAGTCCTACCTGAAGACCTGGGGTGTTGAAGCATGACCGACATGCAGACTCCGTACGTCGCAAAAGTCATCGTCCACATGGGCGTTGGCGAAGCAGGTGAACGCCTTGTCAATGCTGAAAACATTATGGCAGACCTGACCAACGGCTCCAAGCCAATCCGCTCCTACGCTAAGAACACCCTTCCTGCATTTGGTGTCCGCCGCGGACAGCCAATCGGCTGTAAGGTTACCCTCCGCGGTCAGAAGGCAATCGACTTCCTTACTGTTGCACTGAAGACCTACTCTATCGAGCACGTCCTTCATGCACGCCAGTTCGACGCAACCGGAAACTTCGGTTTCGGTATCGAAGAACACACTGACTTCCCGGGACAGGCATACGATCCGAAGATTGGTATCTACGGAATGGATGTCATCGCAGTCATCGAGAAGAAAGGAACCAGAACCGCACGCAGAAAAATCCAGCAGAAGAAGCTCAACAGCAAACTTCATGTCACTCGCGAAGAGTCCATGAAGTTCGTTACCGAAACCTTCGGAATCGAGGTGGAGTAAAATGGCAGCAAAAGACAACGGCAAAGTCCAGCAGAAAAAGTATGGCCGTGGTGCAAACCAGTGTCAGCTTTGCGGACGTGAGCAGGGACTTGTGCGCAGATACAACATTTACCTCTGCCGTCAGTGCTTCCGCGAATGGGCACCCACCATGGGCTTTAAGAAGATGAACTAAGAGGAGGACAAGGACAATGACACAACAGAATCCTATCGCAGACGCAATGAGCGCCATTAAGAATGCCGGTGACACCGGTAAGCTTAAAGTGACCGTTGAGCCGGCAAGCCGCCTCTTTGGTGACATGCTTAAAGTCATGCAGGAATACGGATACATCACCGGATTTGAAAAGATTGAAGACGGAAGAGGAGGCCAGTATGAGGTCGCACTCTCCGGAGGAATCAACAAATGTGGTGTTATCACTCCGCGTTTCTCAGTGAAAGTCGAGGACCTCGAGTCCTGGGAAATCAGATACCTTCCGGGAAAGGGATTCGGAATTATCATTCTGACCACTTCCAAGGGAGTTATGTCCCACGAACAGGCACGTAAGCTCGGTATCGGAGGAGAGCTTTTAGCATACGTCTTCTAAGGAGTTGAAAAATAATGTACGAAATTATTTTTGAAATTCCGGCAGGCGTAACCGTTGCACGCGAAGGCGACAACTTTGTCGTCAAGGGTGCAAAGGGTGAGCTCACCCGCAGAATGTACCACCCGGCAATTGCATTCGCAGTTGAAGATGGTGCAGTCACCATTTCCACTGAGTCTACCAGACGCAGTGTCCGTGCATTAATCGGAACCTACAACGCACTTCTCAAAGTCATGAGCAAGGGTGTAACTGAAGGTTACGAGTACCGCATGAAGGTTGTCTTCAACCACTTCCCGATTCAGGTGAAGGTTGCAGGCGACAAAGTTGAGATCGGTAACTTCCTTGGTGAGAAGCAGGCACGCATCGCAGCAATCGTTCCGGGCGTAACTGTTAAAGTCCAGGGTGATGAACTCGTTCTTACTGGTATCAACCGTGAGACTGTCGGCAACACTGCCGCAAACATCGAACAGGCATGCAAAGTCAGAAACCGTGACCCGCGTGTCTTCCAGGATGGTATCTACATTACCAGCAGAGGTAACTAAACATGGCATCTGAAATTAAGAGACTTCTCCGCGCTCGTGCAGCAAAGAGAGCAACATTCAACCGTCAGTGCCTGCACTCCAAAGTATGTCTTAAGGATACCTGGAGAAGACCGCGTGGACTTCACTCCAAGCAGCGCAAAGACTACCGTGCAAAGGGTGCACACCCGGAGGCAGGATTCGGATCTCCGAAGGCAGTTCGCGGATTCCACCCAAGCGGATACCGCGAAGTCAGAGTCTTCACTGTCGCTGAACTTGAAGGAATCGACGCAGCAACCACTGCTGTCCGTATCGGCGGCTCTGTTGGAGGCGCAAAGCGCGCTGTCATTCAGAACAAAGCAGCTGAACTCGGCATCAAAGTCCTGAACGCAAAAGAGGCAAAAGTTGCCGCTGTTGTTGAGGAGGTGCAGTCCAATGACTAACCTTTCCGCACAGCGCCGCATTGCAGCTCTCGTCTTAGGCTGTGGTGAGAACCGTGTCTGGATCAACCCGGAGAGAATTGCAGACGTTGAGAATGCAATGTCCCGAGAAGACATCCGCAACCTCATTGAAGAGGGTGCAATCTCTACCCACCAGAAGAAAGGAATTTCCCGCGGACGTGTTCGCGCACGCATCGCAAAGCGCTCCTACGGTCACAAGAAGGGCCACGGACGCAGAAGCGGTTCCAAGGGTGCACGCACTCCGTCCAAGGAAGCATGGATTAAGAAGATCCGCGCACAGCGCAAAGAGCTCCGTGCTCAGCGCGATGCAGGAACTATTACTCCGACCGAATACCGCAGACTTTACCGCCGCGCAGCCGGTGGTCAGTTCCGTAACGTCGCTCACCTGAAGACTCAGATTGAGCTTGTTACTGCCAAGAGGGAGAACTAAACATGGCAACTAATGGAAGATATTTCGTTCAGTTCAGAAGACGCCGCGAAGGCAGAACTGATTACTACCAGCGCCAGCGTTTAATTGTCTCTGGCAGAAACCGTATGGTCATCAGAAAGACCAACCGCCACATCATCATTCAGCTTGTTGCTGCAGCGATGGAGGGCGACTACACCTTAGTCCACGTAAACAGCAAAGAGTTACTGGACTTTGGATACAAGGGATACCTTGGAAACACCCCGGCAGCATACTTAACCGGTATGCTCTTCGCAGTCCGCGCCCAGAAGGCAGGATACGAAGGCGGAATCGCTGACATCGGTCTCCAGGTTGCATCCGCAGGTGCACGTGTCTTTGCAGCAGTCAAAGGCGCAGTCGAAGCAGGCTTCGACGTCCCGTGCGGAGAGAGCATCCTTCCGGATGACGACCGTTGCAACGGAACCGTAATTGCAGAATACGACGAGCGCTACGCAGACCTCGCAGAAAACGTTGAGGCTGTTAAGAACGCAATCATGAAGGAGCTGGAGTAATATGGCTTACGAGCAGGAAGAATGGGTCCCAATCACCGGTCTTGGCAAGAAAGTCATGGCAGGCGAGTTTGCAAACTTCGATGAAGTCCTTGCAAGCGGCTACCCAATCAAAGAGGAAGGTATTGTTGACGCAATGCTTCCGGATCTTGTTGACGAAGTCCTCTGCATCGACATGATGCAGCGCATGACTGACTCCGGACGCCGTATTAAGTTCAGAGCTGTCGTCGTTATCGGCAACAAGGATGGTTACATCGGTTTCGGCCAGGGCAAGGATGTCCAGGTTGGAACTGCAATCAAGAAGGCAATCACCGCTGCAAAGCTGTCCATTGTCAAGGTTCGCCGTGGATGCGGATCCTGGGAATGCGGCTGCGGTCAGAAGCACTCTGTCCCGATGGAAGTTACTGGTAAAGCAGGCTCCGTCACTGTCACCTTAAAGCCGGCCCCGAAGGGAATCGGACTTGTCACTGGTGACGTCGGAAAGAAGGTACTGACTCTCGCCGGTATCCACGATGTGTGGGTAGACACCAGCGGTCAGACCAGAACCACCTTAAACTACGCAAAGGCAACTTTCAACGCACTGCGTGAAACTAACCTTATCCGCATCGGAGGTCGTCAGTAATGTACGCATTAGTTCAGGTTAGAGGTATTGTCAACACCCGCCGTGAAATCAAGGAGACTTTAAAGATGCTCCGTCTTCACCACATCAACCACTGTGTTCTTGTCCCGGAGACCCCTGAGTACCTCGGTATGGTCAGAAAGGTTAAGGACTACGTTGCATTCGGTGAAATCAACGCAGAGACTCTTGCAACCATCCTTGCAACCCGCGGAAGACTTACCGGCAACAAGCCGCTCACTGATGAGTACGTGAAATCTGTAACCAAATACGCAGACATTGCAGAGCTTGCAGCAGCAATCGTCAACGGCGAAATCCGCATGAAGGACGTTCCGGAACTCAAGCCGGTTCTCCGTATGCACCCGCCGCGTAAGGGATACAAGACCACCAAGCGCACCTACAACCAGGGCGGAGCTCTCGGTTACTACGGTGCAGAGATCAACGATCTCCTTATCAAGATGAGGTAAATAACATGCCAGTAAACAAGCGTTCAAAGTACAGAGGTTCCCGCACCTGTGGTGGAGGAACCCACAAGAACCGCCGTGGTGCAGGTAACCGTGGAGGTCGTGGAGCAGCCGGATGGCGTGACCACAACTTTACCCGCTTCTATCTTCTTGGCAAGACCGAAGGAAAGCACGGCTTCGTCTGCAAGACTTCCTATTCCTGGGAAGTTATGGACATCGGAGACATCGACCAGATGGTCCCCGAGCTTGTTGCACGCGGAATTGCAGTTCAGGAAGGAGATGTAATCACTCTTGATGCTGCACAGATTGGTGTCGAGAAAGTCTTAGGCGGAGGCCAGGTTAACCACAAACTTGCCATCACCGCAGAAGCATTCTCTGCCAGCGCAGTTGCAAAAATCGAGGAGAAAGGCGGAAACGCCATCTCCTCCGAATAAATTTTCGGAGTTACTAACTCATGGGAGAACTGTTGGATCGAATGGAACCGCTGCTGTCGCGTATGCCGGCAGTTAAGCCACCGGAGGGTCACGTTCACTTCAAAAACAAACTGATGTGGACTGCTGCGGTGCTGCTTCTGTATTTTATTTTAACGAATATTCCTGTATTCGGACTTGCTTCCAATTCTGTGGATATTTTTGAGTACTACCGTGCACTCTTAGCCGGAGCTCAGGGAACTATCCTCCACCTTGGTATCGGTCCGATCGTTACAGCATCTATCGTTTTACAGCTGTTGCGCGGTGCTGATCTGATTAAGATTAACACCTCCGATCAGCGCGGTCAGGTTCTCTATATGGGTCTGCAGAAGCTGCTTATCTTCGTGATGATCTTCATTGAAGCTCTTCCGAATGTATTCGGCGGATGGATGACTGCAGATGCAGGTGTTGCTGCAATCTTTGGCGGAAACACCGCTATTGTCATGATTCTTATCTTCCTGCAGATCTGTCTTGGAGGAGTTCTCGTCATGTTTATGGACGAGGTCGTATCCAAATGGGGTATCGGCTCCGGTGTTGGTCTCTTCATCGTTGCCGGTGTCGCTCAGGGTCTGGTTAACGGTCTTTTCAACTGGTCCGCATCCGGTTCTGTTGATGGATTCGCAACCGGTTTCTTCCCGAGGCTCTTCCAGGTTATCGCAGAAGGTGCAAATTTCATTGACTACTTCGGTCTTCAGATTTTAGCACTTATCACGACGATTGTCTTATTCTTCGTCATCGTCTTTGTCGAGTCGACGAGAATTGAAATCCCGCTCGCACATGCAAATGTCCGCGGTGCACGTTCAAGATTCCCGGTGAAACTTGTTTACGCAAGTGTTCTTCCGATGATCTTAGTCCGTGTTCTTCAGGCAAACGTCCAGATGATTGGAATGATTCTCTCCAACTTCGGAATCAACATCCTTGGTGAGTTCAACGGAACTACTCCGGTCAGCGGCCTGATGTGGTACCTTGCACCAATCAACCAGCCGCAGGACTGGATGTGGTGGCTCTCCAACTTCACCGGTGCAGGACATGCCGTATGGGAAGTTCTCATCCGTATCGGTATTGACTGTCTGGTTATGATTCTCGGCGGTGCACTGTTCGCAATTTTCTGGGTTAAGACTGCAGGTCTTGACTCCAAGCACGTTGCCCGTCAGATTCAGAACTCCGGCATGCAGATTCCGGGATACCGCAGAAGCCCTGCAGTCCTTGAGAGATATCTCGACAGATACATCCCCAGAGTCACCGTTATCGGCGGAGTGTTCATCGGTCTCCTTTCCGTTGTTGCCAACATGCTTGGTATCATCGGTTTCGTCGGAGGTACCGGTCTTCTGCTTACGGTTTCCATCATTTACCGTCTGTATGAACAGATTGCAAATGAACAGATGATGGAAATGTATCCGTTCATGCGTGGATTCTTCAACAAAGAATAATCCACCACCCCATTTTCACATAATCGTCTCTTTTCCCGCCCTTTTACAGAAAACTCTTAATCTTCTTCCCGCGATATAGAAGAGTATGTTCCTGTCCGCAGATATCATTGATATTACTGCTCCCATCCTTCTCCTCAATACTGCTGATGCAGAATCTCTCGGTGTCCAGGAAGGTGACCGTCTATTCGTCTCCAATAAGGATACGAAACAGTCCAGAATTATTCCGGTAACCATCTCCGATACTCTTGCCTCTCGCGGCTCTGCTCTGCTGACTGCCGGGGCAAACCGCGACCTTGGTGTTCCCGCAGGTGGAAATGTCGAGATTTTCCCTGCAAAACGTCCGGCATCAATGGACTTCATCCGCAAGAAAATTGACGGCGGAAAACTCACCCGCCCGGAAACCGCGGCTATTGTCTCTGACATAACCAATCATGTCCTCTCCGATGCTGAAGTCACCTCCTATATCACAGCATCCTACATCAACGGTATGGACATGGACGAGGTGGAATACCTCACCAGAGAAATGATTGCTTCCGGGGAAACCATCTCATTTTCCAGAAAGCCGGTCGTTGACAAGCACTCCATCGGCGGCGTGCCGGGAAATAAGATTACGCTTCTTGTCGTTCCGGTGGTTGCGGCATCAGGTTTGTTAATCCCGAAAACCAGTTCCCGCGCTATCACCGGTGCCGGCGGTACTGCGGATTTAATGGAAGCCTTAGCGCCTGTTGCCTTCTCAGCCTCTGAGGTTCAGCAGATGACCGAAAAAGCAGGTGGCGTTATCGTCTGGGGCGGAGCGACGAACATTGTTCCGGCTGATGACATCATGATTTCCTGCGAGTATCCGCTCAAGATTAACGGCCGCGGAAAGATGCTTGCAAGTATTATTGCGAAAAAGGCCGCTGTCGGTTCAGACACCTGCGTGATTGATATCCCTGCAGGTCCCGGCACAAAAATCGCGGATGAAGCAGAAGGCAGAGTGCTTGCCGGTCAGCTGATTGAGCTTGGCAAACGCTTGGGCATCAAAGTAGAATGTGCTGTCACCTTCGGCGGAGCGCCGGTTGGAAGAAACATCGGCGTCAACCTTGAAGTGTCCGAAGCACTTCATATCCTGGAAAACAAAGACGGTGCAGGCTCTCTGGTCCAGAAGAGCTGTGCGATTGCCGGCATTGCTTTGGAGATGACCGGCAAAGCCGCTGCCGGAAACGGAGCAGACGCGGCCATGACTCTTATTCGAAACGGCAAAGCGCTTTCCAAGATGCGGGAGATTATCGAGATTCAGGGAGGCGACCCGCACGTGAAAGCAGACGACCTCACGTTTGGACCGTTCACCTATGATGTCCCGGCACCGGCAGACGGTGCAGTAATCTCCGTCAAGAACCGTGCGTTAATCGACATCGCCCGAACCGCCGGCTCTCCGGCAGACCATGGGGCAGGTCTTACTCTCCACAAAAAACCGGGAGAGACTGTCCGCAAAGGAGATACGCTTCTCACCATCTATGCAGAAAAGGAATGGCGTCTCAGCGAAGCCATTGAACTCTGCCGTACTGCGCAGCCGGTTGCGGTTTCCGGCATGCTTCTCTCCCGCATCGGCGCTGAGTGACCGATGCACTAATGGTCTTGTACGCGCAAATAATACATATCTATGAAGCGCGTATTCGTCATTCTGCTGGCGGCCCTTCTCCTCTTCTGCGGAGCGGGAGCCGCGGCTTCTTCTCTTACGACTCTGTCGGTCGATGTCTTTGACACCTCCGACGAAAACAAAGCAGTAGGGGGAGCATCTGTCGTCCTCGTCGGTGCAACTTCCTCTACCCTCTATACCACCTCATCGGGAACTGCTGAGTTCACCGTTGAGTATCCGAAAACCTATACCGTAACCGTCTCCAAATCCGGTTATGTCCCGCAGACCAAGAGCATTGAGGTCAAGGAAGCCAAACAGAGACTGCCGGTCTATTTATCTCCGGAGTCTCCAATTCTGATTACTGTTGTTTCCAGCGGAAAGGCTGTTTCCGGCGCTGATGTTACCATCAACGGAAAGTCTGCCGGAAAGACTGATGCAAACGGCAGAATCCATGCCTCCATGACCCGCGGAGCCTACAATACCGTCTCTGTCTCCGCTCCGTCTTACGTTTCCTACAGCAAAGAGATTTTCCTGGAAAAGGATGCATCCGCATACACTGTTGAGCTTTCTGTCTCCCGCGTTAACCCGCTGATTCTCGTCTACTCCGATGACAAAGAGCCGGTCTCCGGAGCGGCTGTCTACCTGAACGGAAACCTTGCAGCATACACGGATTCCTACGGCAGAGCACAGCTTGCCTCCTACACCGCCGGAACATACACGATAAAAGTCGAGGCCGCAAACTTCGCAGCCTACTCTTCCTCAATCGCCTTCACTGAGGAAAGCACCTCTGCGACTGTTACTCTGAGCCGTTCTGCATCCACACTTACCGTCAAAACCCTCGCTGACGGCAAACCGGTTTCAGATTCCGTTAT
>JAGARL010000237.1 GCA_017622255.1 Methanocorpusculum sp. | reverse complement strand
GCTTCCGCATCCTTGGTGTACACGGTAAGGAATGCCGAGTCCGTAGAAGAGCGGTAGAGGCGGATTAAGAACTCGCAGAGCTTCTCGATTGCCGTCTCACGGAAATCGCCTTTCTCGATGCTCATATTGCGAAGCGCCTCTTTAATGGCGATTACATCCTCCATCATCTCTTCCGGTTTGCTGTAGAGCGAGCCGCGGATGATAATCCGGTTGAAGATTTCCGGATCGAACCAGTCTTCCACCTCCGTTGAACGGCGAAGCCCATCCATGAACTGAGCAATCCGCGGGAGGATGTGGCGTATTGCATCACTTCCCCGAACCTTTTCGCGCAGACCGGCAAGTTCCGAGGCAGCGGCTTCAATGTCTGACTCGCGGATGCGGATGCTTTCAATTGTCTGCACGACATCGCCTAAGTTGTGCGCCTCGTCAAGCAGGAGAATGACGTTCTGTTCCTCGCAGCCCAGGTTTACATAGAGCTGTTCGCGGATCTCGTCATTGAAGAGGTGATAGTAGTTGCAGATGAGAACATCCGCGCCCTTGGCTGCCGAGAGCATTAAGTCATACGGACAGCAGCGTCCGGCAAAGGTGTGCAGGTCTGCCGGGGTGACCACTTTTTTCTGTGCGGTCTCGGATTTTTTACGAATATCCGGAGACGGCACCATGCGGCGTCCTCCTTCTTCCGAGGGGACAAAGACGCGGCTGTTGACAAAATACGGGCAGATTAACGGATGGTCTTTGTCCTGCCGGTGAATCTGGTCGAGAATGACTTTGTCCTTTGAAGGGTCATAGGAGCCGCGCTCTGCTCTCTGCTGCATCAGAGAGGTGGTAAATGCTTTTACGCCTTCGCATTTCCGGTAAATATCGCCGTACCCACCCAGAGGACACATGTTTCCTTTTCCAATTAAGTAGGTGAACTTTAAGTCCCGCTGTTTTTTGATGCGGATCATGTCCAGTTCGCGGATGAAAATCTGGAGCTGGGAGATGGTGCGAACGGCGATGATGATTTTTTTGCCGGCGGCTTTTGCAAGAAGCGCTGAGACTACACTGGATTTTCCGCTTCCGGTCGGTGCGTCAATCAGTAAGACACTGTTGTTTGCGGCAGCAGAGGCGGCTGCTTCGAGCATCTCCTTCTGGTTTTTGCGGTATCCCTGATAGGGGAAGTAGTCTGATATATCCGGCATAGATGTATCTATATTTGTTTTGTGAGGTATTAAGAATGCAGAGAGCGGAGGGAAAAAGGGCTAAGCTGAAAGCGCATGCCCTTGAGGCGTCGCGGGCATACGGGTGTTTAGCATAGATGTATCTATATTTGTTTTGTGAGGTATTAAGAATACAGAGAAAGAGAGGAGAAAAACAAACATGTTAACATCAGTGAAAACCAATATACCTAGCAATTATGATTACCATCCGGAATTTTACCGACAGTGATTATGCGGTTCTCTGTGAGCTTGACGCTCCAATGTTTTCCGGTATGGGAGGCCCGATTCTTTTCCGGCACATTCAGGAACTCTTCGGCGAACTCTTCTTCGTTGCAGAGTACGACGGAAAAATCATCGGCTATATTTTAGGTGGAGTACATCTGGAAGATGCAGCGCTTGGCAAACTTGTCCGCATTGGCGTCTGCAAAGGCTTCCAGAGAAAAGAATGCGGAACAAAACTGACAGATGCCCTCTTCTCCCGCATGAAAGAGCGCGGAATCAAACGGGTTCATCTGACGGTGGCAGAAACAAACGCTCCGGCTATCTCCTTCTATAAGAAAATCGGATTTGTCCAGAAGGATTACCGGGAAAACTACTTCTATCCGGATATCCCGCGACTGGTTCTGGAAAAAGAGTTATAACAGCGCCTCTCCCTTCTTCTTTTCAAAACGGGAGAGCACACTTTTTTTCAAATCGATTGCTGCGTCTTTTAAGGGAACACAGAAAACAAACTTCGGCACATCCGCATATCCGTGGAGACCAATAACCACATACACCGGATATCCTTCTGCTTTCTCCCATGCACAGTATTTGGCATAGGTTTCTTCGGTAGTCCACGGGAGGTATGCCTCTCCGTCTTCTCCCACAAACATCTGACTGCGGTAGCAGGTAATTACATCAAACCGCGTATCATCAGCATTGCGAAGCGCGATAAGGTCCGGTTCGCCGAGTTTTCGATCCTCGCGCGAGGCACAGGAATAGGCATCCCCCAGACGGTTTTCCACATACATGCGAAAAGCCGTAGAAACAGCAGGGTTGGTATCATCCGGAGAATCATCCGGATCCGGATACCAGATTCCCAGTGCCCGCTCAATATTGCCGAGGAACTTTTTCATTTATGCAACGTGGATGTACTTCTCAACGAGTTCGGCGAACTTCTCAGCATCACCGAGTAAGCTGTCGGATAATCCCTTGTCGCCGTATGCCTTCAGCTTCTTAATCTGTGCGTCAATAACGCCTGCCGGGAAGATGCCGTCTCTCTCAAAGAGTGCACGCTTTGCATTTAAGACATCAGCAGACTCGTCACAGCAGGTCGGAAGCTGGTCGAGGGTTGCAAGGAAGTCCTTGTATGCCGGGTCAAAGATGTTTCCGGATGCGTAGAGTTTGTCAGCGAGTTCGAGTGCGCCGTTCATCTCAAGGCCGTGCATTGCTCCCATGATTAAGGCTGCAACAGTCTCGTAGAGGTCTGCGGAACCGTCTGCTACGCGGTACTCGAAGGTCTGCTTGGAAATCTTGTCTGCCTTTCTCTTGAGACCGAAGTTTGCTTCTGCAGCCATGTCGGAAGAGCCGGTCCATCCAAGCGGGACGCGAACGACAACAGAGCGGTTTCTGTCTCCCCAGCAGATGTAGGTCGGTGCTTCCTGGTGCGGGACTAAGCGGAGGTAAGAGGTCGGGATGGTGTTTCCAAAGGCAGTGACTGCGTCTCCAATGTCTAAGATTCCGGCAATCATGCGCTTTGCAATGTCGGATAAGACACCGTCTTTAATCATGACATTCTTGCCGTTCTTCTCTGCCATCATGTGGAAGTGCATACCGGAACCTGCTTTGCCGACGGTAATCTTCGGAGCAAAGGAAACAGTAACGCCGTACTGGTTTCCAAGGTTTCTGAGAATCCACTTTGCGAGGATAAGCTCTTCGACTGCGAGGCGCGGGTCAACCGGGAGGAACTCGATTTCGTGCTGTTCGTAGTAGAGACCGTCTTTAGTGAAGCAGCCGACTTCAGAGTGGCCGTACTTAATCTTACCGCCTGCTCTGGCGATTAAGCGCATAGCTTCGACACGCATCTCTTCGAACTTGCAGAACGGAGCAGACTCATGGTAGCCTTTCTGGTCACGGCCCGGATAGAATTCATCCTGGTCACAGATGACGTAGTACTCAAGTTCTCCTAAGCACTTGAAGTCCATTCCGGTGTTCTTGCGGAATGCTGCTGCTGCCTGGGTTAAGATGTACTCCGGAGCGGAGGCAAGCGGCTTTCCGGTGTTATCATAGTAAGAGCAGAGAATGCCTAAGGTCGGTGCCTCTGCGAACGGATCAACGAAAGCGGTTGCATAGCGCGGGATGACGTATAAGTCAGAGCTTCCTGCCTCGATGAACGGGAAGATGTTGCTTCCGTCAACACGTTCTCCGTCAGAGAGGATGGTGTCTAAGTATTCTTTGGAAGAGATGACAAAGTTCAGTGTCTTGAGTTTTCCATCTGCTGCTGCGTAGTGGAAGTTTACCATCTCAACGGCGTTTTCTTCGCAGAAACGGATGATATCGTCCTTAGTGAAGTACTCCGGACTCTTTTTCAGGAACTGTACTAAGTCGTTAGGATTCATCAGAACCTCGGCATCGTTCATAATGGTTATTTATTTTTGCTGTAATAGAATAAAAAATCGTGCATATGCCCATCCAGTACGGGCAGAAAAAGAGGGGGGTGGTTCAGGCTCCGTAGAGATTTATCATCTGGATAAGCGCGGCAAAGCCCTCCATCTCCATAGTGAGAACGCCTGCCTCGTCCATTCCCATACTGGTCTCGCCGTCTGCCGTCAGCATCTCAGGCCCTCTGATAACCTGCCGGCCAAGGACTGTTTCTGCTTCTGCATCGTGGACAAAAGCGCGGCCCGGGATGATGACAACATCAGCAAGCTGTGATGCATCCAGTGCTTTGAGGTCGTCGATGGTCATCAGGCAGGCAATCTCTTTTTTCACCGGGACAACCATCGACGGGTCGCCGCCGCATTTTGCCAGAATCTCTGCAATGTACGGGGCAGCAACAGCGCCGGTTACCACGGATACTTTTTTGGTCACGCGCGGAAGGTGGGAGAGCAGTTCCTCTTCCTTGCGGATGGCAAACGGTGAATCAAAGAGCGGGTCAAAAAGCGGCGTTCCCGAAAGCCGGAGATTCGGGTGACGGGCAGCCGCCTCTGCTACCAGAGCGCGGAACTCTTCTGCCGTGTGCATCCGCTGGCCTTCAAGAATCGGAGAGTTTGCAAGAATTAATCCCTGCTCTTCGCCGTTTGCAAACCGCATGAGAATAACCCCTTTGACACCAACGTTTTCGAGCCAGGAAAGCGTCTCTTCCAGAACCTCACCGTCGTTTACTCCCGGCAGGATGACAATCGCCGCGTAGACATCAATCTTTGCGGCAAGTTTTTCCAGAACCGCAAGCGATGCCTCAGGCGTTGGGTCATGCATGTATTTTGCCCGAAGGGCCGGGTCTGCAGCAAAGACGGTAAAGGAAATCTCGGTTAAGTTATTTGCAATCAGGAAGTCTGCCGTCTCCGGCTCGTCGAATCCCTTTCCGCTGGTGTATCCAATGTGGAGCGGAACACCGAGGCTTCCTAAAATCTCCATCAGGGATTTGAACTCCGGATAACAGCTCGGATCTCCTCCGCCGGAAATCGTAATCCGGGTGATGTCTCCGGTGACGCTTTGTAAATCCGCTAAGAAGTTGTCTGCAACCTCTTTGAGCGAGTAGAAGTCCGCATACTCTTCTTTTACCCCGCGGGAACAGTAATCACAGCCTTTCTTGAACGGCAGGCAGTAGCGGCATCCAAACGGCGGCACATCTTTTGCATGCTTGAAATAACAGTACGCACAAAAACCGCGGCAGTTGACACCCGGTTTTCCGCCAATATCCACAGTAAGATGCACCATAAGCTGGTATTATATTGACCTTACAGGATTATGAATATGCTGAGTGGGGAAGAGAATGCAGGGGAAAATGACAGATTTAGAAATACTGTCTCACATAAATTTATTTAGTATGCTAACATATAACATACCTCATGACAGAACCGTCATTACACAACATGATGGATTATGAGGAGACATACTCCACCTTCTCCATCCCAGTTCCGGAGTATTACAACTTCGGCTTTGATGTTGTGGATTCCTGGGCTAAAAAGGACCGCAACAAACTGGCTATGATATGGACGAATCAGGAGGGCGAAGAGAAGTACTATACTTTCCGCCAGATGATGAATCTGTCCAACCAGATTGCGAATATGATGTTCAAGCAGAACATCGGAAAGGGCGACCGTGTAATGATTCTTCTACCCCGTGTGCCGGAGTGGTGGACATTCGCCCTCGCAGCAATTAAGATTGGCGCAGTGATTTGTCCGTCGCCAGTCATTCTCACCCCCCACGATCTTGAATACAGAATTAATAAAGGCAAGTTCAAGATGATTGTCACCAACCAGGAGAACCTCTGGAAGGTACAGGAAATCTTAGACCAGTGCCCGACGTTAAAGGTTAAATTCCTCGTTGACGGAGAGGCTGACGGATGGATTGATTATCAGAAGGAACTGATTTATCCGGCAAAAGCATCTATTCACTTAAGCCCGCTGATTCGCAAAAATAGAACAAAGTCTACCGACCCGATGCTGATTTTCTTCACCTCGGGAACGTCGGCAAACCCGAAGATGGTCATGCACAACCATGCATACCCGCTGGGCCATATCGTTACCAGTAAGTTCTGGTATGACTTAACGGAGACTGATTTACAGTTTACGGTCGCCGATACCGGATGGGGTAAATCCTCCTGGGGTAAGTTCTACGGTCCATGGATGCAGGGTGCCTGTGTCTTTGTCTATGACTACCGCGGAAAATTCAATGCAACAGAACTGTTGCCGTTAATCGAAAAGTATGAGATTACGACATTCTGTGCACCGTCCACCATTTACCGGATGTTAATCTTAGCCGATCTCAGTACGTTTGACTTCTC
>JAGARL010000236.1 GCA_017622255.1 Methanocorpusculum sp. | reverse complement strand
TCCTGCAGAATCCGCGTGCCGAGTCCTTCTCTGCGGCGAAGGGAGATTACGCGTCCGACTGCCGGCTCTTCAAAGGAGATGCCGCGGTCAAGTACGCGGGCGTAGGCGGCAATTCCGTTCTCGTCTGCAAGCCAGAGGTGGTAGGCGTCCAAATCCTTGCCGTCAATCTCCGGGAACGGGCAGTTCTGCTCGACCACAAACACATCCTGGCGTGCTTTCAGAATTGCATACAGCTCTGCATTCGAGAGCTCCGAAAAATGCTTTACCAAAAGCTGCATAAAAAAGGGGTTAGTTGTTTTCTTCGTACTTCTTCAGCTCACGGTCGCGGAGTTCGCCGCGCTTGATTTTGCCGGAGAAGGACTTTGGCAGTTCCGTTACGAACTCGATTGCACGCGGGTACTTGTACGGTGCAGTCGTGGATTTGACGTGGTTCTGAATCTCCTTAACCAGTCTCTCGGACGGCTGGTATCCCTCGTGTAAAACGATGAATGCCTTGATAATCATACCGCGGAGGTCGTCCGGGCTGCCGACGACCGCAGACTCCTTGACTGCCGGGTGTTCGAGTAATGCGGACTCGACCTCGAACGGGGAGATTCTGTATCCGGAGGACTTGATGACATCATCATTTCTTCCAACGAACCAGAAGTATCCGTCCTCATCCATGCGTGCCTTGTCTCCGGTGTAGTACCAGCCGTTGACAAACATGGCGGCGTTCTCTTCCGGATTGTCTAAGTACTCGCGGATAAGACCTGCCGGTCTCGGGTTTAAGGAGATGGCGATTCTTCCAATCTCGCCCTGCGGGACTTCGTTGCCCTCATCGTCATGGAGCTGGATGTGCCATCCCGGAACCGGTTTGCCCATGGAACCCTGGCGGACTTCCATTCCCGGCATGGTTGCAAGGCAACAGCAGGTCTCGGTCTGACCGTATCCTTCGCGAATCGTAATACCGGTTCCTTCCTTCCAGATGCGGATGACCTCCGGATTCAGCGGCTCGCCGGCGCTCGTACAGGTGCGCAGCTCAGAGAAGGAGAACTTCTTTAAGTCTGCGATGATGAGCATACGATAGATGGTCGGCGGCGCACAGAAGGAGGTAATTCCGTACTTCTCGATGAGCGGCAGAAGCTCGGTTGCGAGGAACTTGGTTCTGTAGTCATAGACGAAGATACAGGCTCCGCAGATCCACTGTCCGTAAATCTTGCCCCATCCGCACTTTGCCCATCCGGTATCGGAAACGGTGAAGTGCACATCCTTGTCGGTTAAGTCATGCCAGAATTTGGCTGTCACGGTCTGTCCGAGTGGGTGTCCGTAGTCGTGGAGAACCATCTTCGGGTCCTTGGTTGTTCCGGAGGTGAAGTAGATAAGCATCGGGTCGGTTGCAAGGACCTTGCGTCCTGCGGTTGCCACGAGCTTGGTGGATACCGGTGCCGGGTATTTGAGTTCATGCTGGTATCCAATCCATGGGGAGGAGAGGCGTTCAAGCGGGTTGTCGTCAACAACCATTCTGAGCTGAAGGTGCGGGCACTCTGCGGCGACCTCGTCGACCTTTGCCATATTGTCGCGGTCGGTAATGACCATCTTGAATCCGCCGGCGTTGATGCGGTATGCAATATCTTTGACCGTCATCATGTGCGGACTTGGGCAGAAGACTGCGCCAAGCTTCATGATTCCAAGAACTAAAATCCACCATTCCGGAACGCGGTGAAGCATCAGAAGGATGCGGTCTCCTTTCTGAATGCCGAACTTCATTAAGATGTTTGCCGCTTCGTTGGAGTGAATCATCATGTCCCAGAAGGTGAACTTCTTTTCTTCACCTGCCTGGTTGGTCCAAATCATTGCGAGGCGGTTTCTGTCCTCTTTTGCCCATTTCTCGATTACATCGAAGGCGAAGTTATAGTGTTTCGGCACGTCAATGTGGAAATCCCGGTAGGTTTCCTCATAGTTGCCGATGTTGCCTGTATATTCTTCCATTTTATAGCTCCTTACATGTTGAACTTCTTAAGATATATTCATTCGCGGGGTAAGAGACATTTTCGGGTGTTCTGTTTGGATGTTTTACCTATCACTGCGGGAATGTCGCTTCTGCACATTCAGGAAGCAACCCAAACAAAACAAAAAAAAGAAAATGGGATGATTATCCAATGATGAATCCGCAGATGAGGAACATAATGGCAGCTATTACTCCTGCCAGGATTCCATAGGGCATCTGCGTTACCGCATGGCGGAAGTTATCACAACCGCAGGCGGCAGAGGTAAGGACCGTTGCATCGGAGTAGAAACAGCAGTGGCTTCCAAGAACTCCTGCGGAGATAACTGCGGCAACGGAGAGGGCAACGTTTGCATCCATCTGGATTGCTAACGGGATAACAATCGGGAGTGCGATGATGTAGAGTCCCCAGTTGGTTCCGGTAACGAACTGGGTAATTGCGAGAGCAACGAAGACCACAAACGGCAGCAGGGCAACTCCAACGTTGGCGGCTACCGTGTCGATGACAAACTGGGTAAATCCAATCTGTTCAGACATTGCGGCAAACACCCAGGCAAGCACCATCAGCAGGAGCGGCATAATCATATTCTGCAGACCTTTTACCACACAGTCTGCGAACTCCTCTGCTGTCATCAGTCCCTGTCCGAGGTAGAGGATGAACATGACAACAAGAGTACAGATGACACCCATCTGCATGTCGATATCGAAGATAAGGGTGAAGAAGATTAAACTGAGAATCGGGATAATCAGATTCATCATCTTTGGCTTGGTCTGCGTGGTGAAGTTGTCTCCGCTGTAGAGGTCAATCTTTTCCGAGCCTTCCGGAGCAACAGAACCGCCGGCGGCAACTCTGGCGTAGGCCTTCTTCATCGGGCCAAAGACCGGAATGATTCTGAAGATTACCAGAAGCACTATGATTGCGGCGACCCATGCATAGAAGTTGTACGGAATTGTCTGGATGAAGTAGACAAGACCCATGCCTTCCGGTGCCCAGCCGTTTACTTCAAGAAGGCCTCCGGCAAAGACTGCCCAGGTGGAAATCGGGATAAGAACGCAAATCGGGGCTGCGGTGGAGTCAACCACGTAGGACAGCATCTCACGCGGTACCTTGAACTTGTCCGTTAAGGAACGCATACAGGAACCGACGGTCATGGAGTTTAAGTAGTCATCCAGGAAGATTACAATTCCTAAAATCCAGGTCCAGACAAGCGAGGATTTCTCTCCCTTTGCATGTTTTGCCGCCCAGTTTCCAAAGCCCATTGCACCGCCGGACTTTTCAATTAAGGAGATGATACTTCCCATCAGACCGCAGACGATAATCAGCCAGACCATGTCCGGGTCAAGCATGGTTTCGGTTAAAATTACACTGAATTCACTGAAGACATTGACGGTCTTTGCGACCATAATGAGTCCCATCAGACAGGACAATACCAGAGATTCAAGGATTCTCTTGGTGATAAAAATGTAAACAATCAGGAATGTTGCAGGTAATAGTGACCAGGCGCCGAACTCCGATGCTTCGGTCGGCATAAGAAAAGATAACAGCCAAGTCGCAAGAATTACACAGACTGCTGAGAGAAGTGCACGGCGCGGCTTGAAATCGATGATTTCCTCTTTGAGCTTACGCATCAATTGGTATCTCCCCCTTTGATGATGATAAACATTCTTTCCCTCCTCCGAGTTATTGATAGTTCATTATAGGGCGGTTGAATATAAATATACAGTATGTCCGAGCCTGCGTTTTCTTCTCTAATCCGTAAAACATATTAGTTAACACTGCAAATATTCACAGTAATAATAAGTTAACGAAGTGAATTTCATAATGGAACGAGAAACAGCAGCAATACATTTCGGCCAGTCTCCGGATAAAGAAACCGGAGCACGTGCTGAACCAATCTACATGACCTCCGCATATGTGTTTCGGGATGCCGCAGAGGCGGCCGGGCGTTTCAGCCTGAGTGAGCCGGGAAACATTTACACCCGTCTTACCAATCCGAACTCCTCCTCTCTGGAAGCCCGTCTCGCGGCTATTGAAGGGGGAAGCGCCGCGATTACTGCCGCGTCGGGAATGGCTGCTATCAGTTATGCCGTTCTTGCCCTGACCAATCCGGGAGACGAGATTGTATCGGCGGACAACCTCTACGGAGGAACGTATGAGTTGTTCCATCTGACGCTGCCGAACTTTGGAAGGACGGTAAAGTTTGTCAAATCCTCTGATCTGGAAGCACTGGAAAATGCCATCACCGAAAAAACCCGTGCCGTTTATTTCGAGGCGGTCGGCAATCCGAAACTTGACGTGCCGGACTTTGAGGCAGTCGCAAAAATCGCTCACCGTGCCGGAATTCCGTTTATTGTTGACAATACTGTCGGAATCGGTCTGGTGCGTCCGTTAGAACACGGGGCAGATATTGTTGTGCTCTCTGCAACAAAGTATGCAAACGGTCACGGCACAGCTCTTGGCGGGGCAGTTATCGAAAAAGGAGACTTCCCGTGGGACAACGGCAAGTTCCCGAAGTTTACCGAACCTGACCCGGCATACGGCGGACTGCGCCATTATCAGGCGTTTGGCAGTTCCGTTGTCTCAACCAGCATCCGCGTCTCGCTCATGCGTGATTTAGGAGCTGCGTTATCTCCGTTTAATGCCTGGCTTATTTCGCAGGGCTTGGAAACGCTCTATCTGAGAACCGAACGGCATGCGGAGAATGCAAAAACCGTTGCGCTCTATCTCAAAAATCATCCGAAAGTTGCCTGGGTTAATTATCCGGGACTGCCTGACTCGCCTTCTTCAAAGAATGTGGAAAAGTATCTGGATGGAAAAGGCGGCGCCATTCTTACTTTCGGCATGAAAGGCGGATATGATGCCGCAGTATCTGTGCAGAACAATGTTCGTCTGATATCTCTTCTGGCAAACATCGGAGATGCAAAGACGCTGATTATCCATCCGGCATCAACCACGCACCAGCAGCTGACGCCAGAAGAGCAGGAGACAACAGGCGTTACCGCAGATACCCTGCGTCTTTCCGTTGGTCTGGAAAATCCGAAGGATATCATTGCGGACCTGGAGCAGGCATTCTCCCGAATCTGAACTATGGCACAGCATTCAGTCGGCACCGTCCGGACAGAAGTCCATCGTCTGCAGTCTCCGCTTCGCCTTGAGTGCGGGGCGGAGCTCAAAGATGCGGAGATTGCCTATGAACAGTACGGAAGCCTGGAAAATCCGGTCATCCTTCTCTGTCATGCGTTATCCGGCGATGCGCATGCGGCAGGAACACATGCCGGAGAGACAAAATCCGGCTGGTGGGATGGGGTTATCGGCGAGGGAAAGGCTCTCGATACTGCGCGGTACTGTATTATCTGTACTAATGTCATCGGCGGATGTGCCGGTTCCACCGGTCCGTCCTCGCGCAATCCGCAGACCGGAAAGCCCTACGGCCGCGAGTTTCCGGTGATTACGATAACCGATATGGTTCGCGCACAGCATCAGTTCCTGACGGAACACGGGGTGTCGCATCTCTATGCAGTAATAGGGGGCTCTATGGGCGGCATGCAGACGCTTACCTGGGCTGTTCTCTATCCGGATTTTCTCCGGAAAGCTGTAGTAATCGCCTCCTCCGGCTACTCTACGCCGATGCACATTGCCTTTAATGCCGTGCAGCGCGCCGCGGTTCTCCGGGAAAAGGACGGCGGACTCGCTCTTGCCCGGATGATGGCGCATATTACGTATCTCTCCGAGGAGTCAATGTACGAGAAGTTCGGCCGCAGACTGCAGTATGCCGATGAGCGTTCCTTTGATTTCGCGCCGGAGTTTTCCGTGGAGACATATCTGAGTCATCAGGGTGAGTCCTTTGTGAAGCGGTTCGACGCGGATTCGTATCTCTACATTACCAAAGCGCTGGATTATTATGATCTGACAAAAGACGGCAGTCTTGCTGCAGGACTTGCCTGTGCAAATGCACAGTTTCTCATTCTGTCGGTATCTTCCGACTGGCTCTATCCGTCTGTTCTTTCCGGGGAGATTGTATCTGCCCTGCGGGCATCCGGAAAGGATGCGGAGTATGCGGAGATTATCTCTCCGTTCGGTCATGACGGATTTCTGCTTGAGTTCAGTCAGCTGAACTATCTTCTGGGAAAGTTCCTGACTCCGCAGACCGTTGCAGATTTGATGAAGGTCAACCCGCCGGTGATTCACTGTGATGCCACTCTTTCTGAAGCGGCGAAGATGATGGTCTCTGAAGGGACTGACCATCTGCCGGTTGTTTCAGAAGACGGCATCCTGAAAGGCATTGTGACCTCTTTTGATGTTGCAAAGTCAGTGGCGTTTGGCCTCGGCAGTCTGCGCGAAGTGATGACCACATCGGTGATTACCGCAGAGCCGACAGACTCTCTCCCGGAGGCGGCACAGCGTCTGAAGAAGTATCATATTTCTGCTCTGCCGGTTGTCTGTCAGGGAAAGGTTGTCGGCATGCTCACAAGCGACAGTCTTGCATCCGGCAGGAAAGCATAATCCGGTTTTTTCTCCGGAACTCTTTTTTTCTGAATTTTCTTCTGCGGGTAAAAAAGGGAAAAAAAAGTATTGGTGGGGGATGAGGTTAGTGTATTGCCAGGTTGTTTTCTTCTGCAATGTCCAGAAACGCGTCGGCTAAGTATTCCGCCTGCGGTCTGGTAAGTCCGTAGGTGTTGAACTTCCACTGTTTGGTAACGCCCGGCATGATTCCTGTGATGCCGCGTTTTGCAAGGCCGCTTGAGAGGAAGAATCCGCGTTTTTTGTGCGTCTGTGCGGTGACGTTGAATGACTCGGTGGTGTCCATGCGGGTTAAGGTGTGTCTTCTCGGGTATTCCGATGCGACTTTTGTTCCTTCGATAGACATCAGTGCGTCTGTTACGATTTTGTGGTTTGCGAGCTCCTCGTCGAAGTGGTTTACCCGTTCTTTTACTGTGGGGAAGGAGGCTATTAATCCGACAACCGGATCTCCCATCAGTGAACAGCCGAGGATTCCGACCTGTTTGATTCCGAATTTTCTGCCGGTGACGTTTCCCTGGATTTTTGTTGTACGGGTTATGGAATCTGCGTACTCTTCGTTTACGGCAAGGAGTCCTGACGGGGCAGGTGCTGCCATGCTTTTGTGTCCGGAGCCGACGATGAAGTCCACGCCGAGTTTCTTTCCGTCGACCGGGAGGACGCCTACAGTATAGACGCCGTTATAGAGAACCGGGATGTCATACTGGTGAGCGACTTTGGCAATCTCTTTTACTTCGTGCATGTTTCCATACATGAAATCAACTGCGTCAACAAAGACCAGTTTCGGTGTTCCTACTTCCCGGATACTGTCTTCTATGGCATTTGCTGTTTCTTCTGCAGTTATGTGATGGTCCGGTGTCGGTTTGATTTCCCGGACAATTCCGTCCACGACTTCTACGGAGAGGTATGCAGTATAGTGTCCCATTCCGGTCATGACTACCGGTTCGCCTTTTCCAACCAGAGTTCCGGTAACAACCTGGAATGCTCTGCGTGCTCCGGGCGTCAGCATGACGGAGTCCATGTTGAGCCATTTGGCTGCTTCTTCATGGAAGTCTGCAACCGGCGGGTTATTCACGTAGTCGAGACGGAACGGTTTGTGACAGTGATCACAGACGGAGTATCCGTCTCCCCAGGAAATTACCGCTTTCATGGCTTCGGGGGTGAGTCTTCCTGCCGCCTGAATCGGGTCGAGGTTGATGAATCCTTCTTCTACGAACCGGGTGTCAACGTTTCCTGCAGGAATCATATCAGATCACGCTCGATATCTGCAATAGCTGTGCGGATGGTGTTTCCTGCGGTGAGTATCTGTTCCTTTTCCTCCGGCGTTAAGATGTGCTGAGGTGCGGATTTCCGCAGAAGGCCTCGTATGTCGGTAAAGGCATAGAGACCGGCGAAAACCGCATCAATTGATTTTTGTGACATTTGTTGTTTTCTGTCCTCCATTTTTCCGCAGGTTTATGTGCGGTTTTCGTCCTTTTCAGGACAAGCCAGGTTCCCGGTTCGAACGGGAGAAAATCTGCTCTGCAGGCAGACGCGTTTCCACTCCGCCAACCTGGCATCTTTGCTTTTTTGTCCCTTTCGGGACAAGCCAGGTTCCCGGTTCGAACGGGAGAAAAACTGCTCTGCAGGCAGTCGCGTTTCCACTCCGCCAACCTGGCATCTTTGCTTTTATGTCCTTTTCGGGACAAGCCAGGTTCCCGGTTCGAACGGGAGAAAAACTGCTCTGCAGGCAGTCGCGTTACCACTCCGCCAACCTGGCACAATTCTCTGTGCTTGCTCATTCACACAGAGAATCACTGTGTGAATAATGATACACACTGTGAATATTTAAACATTTGTTTTTTGATTTTCGGGCGATTCGGGAAATACGGTAAAATCAGCCGTTGTTTTGCTGTGCGGTGAATGAATACAAAAACGCGCGGGGGGGTTACTCCTCCTTGTTCTGGAGGGAGTACCGGCGGGCAAGGCTTTCCATGGTTTCAATTTCCGAGATGTCTTTGTCGTCGCGGAGTCTTACAAAGCGGGGGAAGCGCAGGGCATATCCTGCTTCGTAGTTGGTGCTCTTCTGCAGTTCCGCATATCCGACTTCGAAGATGACGTCCGGCTCGAAGGTGACGCTCTTTCCTTTTTCGGCGATGATTCTGTCTTTGAAGAGTTCGTATAAGTGAGACAGCATGGCGTCGTCAATTCCGGTTGCAACCCGGGAGATTTCGAGCAGGTTTCCTGATTCGTCCTGACAGGCGAGGACGAATGAGCCGAATACTTTGGCGCGTTTTCCTTCTCCCCATTCCGCGCCGGTGACTGCGAGGTCGATGGTGTCCACTTCGGGCTTAATCTTAATCCAGAGCTTTCCGCGGTTTCCGGGGAGGTAGGGCGCGTCCAAGACTTTGAGCATGATGCCTTCGTTTCCGGCGTCTAAGGCTTCGTGGTAGTAGCGCTCTATCTCTTCTGCGGAACCGCTTACGAGCTGCGGGGCAACGAAGTCGGTCATGACTTCTTCGAGGACTGCCCGGCGCTCTTTTAAGGGCAGGTCAATCAGGGTTTTGCCGTCACAGACGAGGATGTCAAAGACGCAGGGGCGCAGTTCGATTTCTTCCTTTGCTTCTTCGACGCCGTGCTTTCTTCTAATCCGGCGAAGGACTGTCTGGAAGGGCATGGGTTTGCCGTTTAGGATGGCGATTACTTCTCCGTCGATGATGACGTCGTGTGTTGTTGCGTTTCTGAGCTGTTCGACGACGTCTGGAAGAGATGCGGTCATTTCTTCGAGGCGGCGGGAGTAGATGGCGCATTTATTGCCGACTTTGTGGAACTGGAATCTGCTTCCGTCATATTTGTTTTCGGCGGCAAGCTGCCCGTGGGTTTCTACCATGCCGGAGATGGAGCCTGCCTGTGCGAGCATCATTTTGACGGGCTTGAATGGGGTTATTGTGACTTCTGCGAGTTTTTCAGGATTGGTTTTTGCAAGGAGGGCGACTTCGCCTAAGTCGTTTAATGCCTGGTGTGCGTGTTCGACGATTTCCTGCGGGATGTCGAAGGCTTTTGCAATGGCGTCTTTTACGACTCCTTCGCCGACGCCGATTCGCATTTCCTCGAGCATGAGGCGGGCGAGATAGCGTCCTTCAAGAGGGGATGCATTGGATAAGAGGTATTGTGCGGACCGGAGGCGTTCCTGCTGGGATTTTTTGCCGGAGCTTTTTGCCATCTGCATGAAGCGGGCATAGACGTCTGCAAGTTCTAAGTCTTCGGTGAAGAAGGTGGTCTGCTGTTTTTTGTTGAGGAGTTCTTCGACGACTTCTCCGGCGTCTCCGGAGCTGTTGATGGCACGCACGACGTCTTCGCGTTTTTTGCCGATGACGTACGCTAATGCTTCGTAGAGGAGTGACGGGCCGAAGTTGAGTTTTTCGGCGGACCAGTCGGGGAAGAGTTTGCCGCGGGCGAAGCGGACGAAGATGGAGAGTTCATCGTCTGCGATTTGCGGGAAGACTTCTGCGAGGAGGTCGGTCATTGCCAGGCGGGAGGAGATTTTTTCGATTTCCCGGCAGGTTTTTGCGAAGTCGAGGAAGAGCATAAATGTTGTATTGATATTGGGTTTGCGGGGATAAATGAATTTGCGGCGGTGTGGGTGGGTTTTGTGATTCACCGAAGCGACAGCGAGGAAGCCGCAGCGACAGCCAGGCGGCCCGCCGGAAAAGGGCACAGCGACAGCGTTGTGCCCCCGGCGGTTGATGATTTTTTTGGCATGATTCGACTGCCCCGCCTGAGCGCTCGCTGTCGCGGCGCTCCGAGACGGCGGGGGAGGTCAGGAAGGGTTTGGGATTTGGCGTGCATCCGCTTCGGCTGCAAAAAACCGCATCCCTCCTCCATCCGCTGTCGCGGATTGCGGAGTTCTGCTTCCGTCTGCTCCTTCGCCTTCGGTCTCTTCGAGACCTGTAGGCTCGGCGCATCCGTCTTTTTTGCAGTCGCAAGTCTCTTCGAGCCTCGCGCCTTACGCCTCCGCTTAACATGTATTGGGTAGGATGGGGCGGGGCACAGGCGTTCTATCCCAAGGAAGATAATGCCGCCGGTCTGCTCATCT
>JAGARL010000235.1 GCA_017622255.1 Methanocorpusculum sp. | reverse complement strand
GTCAATGAGTTTCGTTACCGCCGCCGTCTTGCTCTCGCCAAGCCGGTCATAATACCGGCGTTTTGACGCATCCTGTGTCTCCCCCGCCAGAACCGTAAATGTCATCAGCTCCACCCCATAGCGGACGTCCTGACTTACCGGAAGCTCCTGCGGAGAGACGCCGCAGTCCTCGCAGACATCATGCAGGAGAATCGTTGAAATAAGCGTGTCATCAGCTATCCCCAAGGAAAGCGCATGACATGCCATCGTCAGCGGGTGGATGATATACTCCTCACCGCTTTTTCTGTATTGTCCGGCATGCATCTTCCGTGCAAAGGAAAGCGCCTGCACCGTATCTTCCATCTGCCGGGAAACCGCAAACTCATGGATGTGCGCATACATCCTGTCGATATTGTATCCTGATAGTTCCATCATCATCTCCCTGAATATATGGTATACGGCAGGAGAGATAATAGGTTTGCCTGTCATTTCGTGCCGTGCAGAGTCTTAGATACTCTTATCATTTCTTACAGCGAATGGATATGGAGAAATGGCTTCACTTCGTCTTTTATGGTATCGGATGTGCTACCAGGTGTTTCGCGGAATCGCCACGCCGCTTGTCCGGTTCAAACTGCATTACACCTATGACAAGGTCTATGCAAAACACCGTCCGTACGTTGCGCTTTCCAACCACACCACGCTTTGGGACTACCTCTTAGTCGGTGTGCCGCTCAGACGCCAGATGTACTTCGTTGCCGGAGAACACCTCTTCAGAAACAAGATTCTGCGTACCTTCGTCATGAACTGCGCAGGTCTTATCATCAGAAAGAAGGGTGCTCCGGCAGATGACATGATTGCCGAGATGAAGCAGGTCTTACAGACCGGAGCCAACGTCTGGATGAGTCCGGAAGGAGCACGCTCCATCAACGGAGAAAGCGCCTTCATCTCCCCTGCCACCGGAAAACTCATCAAAGAATGCGCAGAACTCGGCGCAGGCCTTGTTACCTACCGCATCCACGGCGGATACCTCCGCAGACCGCGCTGGGGAAAACACCAGAGAAAAGGACGCATGTGGGGAGAGTTCGTTGCCGAATACTCGCCGGAGGAAATCCTCTCCAAATCGGTTGACGAGGTAAACGAAATCATCAACCGCGACATGTACGTCAACACCTTCGACGACCAGAAAAAGAATCCGACCCCATACACCGGCGAAGCATTAGCCGAGGACTTAGAGACCACGCTCTATGTCTGCCCGAAGTGTCACGCCGTCGGCAAACTCCACAGCAAAAACGATATCTTAGCCTGCGAGTGCGGATACAAGGTCCGCTTCACCGAGTACGGTCTCTTTGAAGCCGCAGGAGAGGATGACCTTATCATCGACAACATCGCCACCTGGGACCACTGGCAGAGAGACTATCTCAAGAGCAGACTGCCTGAGTTCCTCGAATACCCGGCAGACAAACCGGTCGAGTTCGACGACAACCAGATTCTCAAAAGAATCGGCGCACTTAAATCCGTCGACGTCTTAGGCGAAGGACGCTTTGGAATCTACAAAGACCGCTTAGAGTTCGTCTCTGCGGACGAGACCTTCACCTTCCCGTTCTCCGAGATTGCCGGATTTGCCTTCTCCCTGCAGATGAAGATTCTCTTCTCCATGAAGGACGGAACCTACTACGAAGTCGATTCCAAAATCCCGCGTTCCGCGGTCAAATACATGGTACTCTACCGTTTCCTCATTGGAAAAGAGTACTACTAACCCTTTTTTCAGCGCGTCTTTCCAAATCCTCCCCGCAGTGCTCCCGAATCGGTATTTCTGCTATTTAAAACCAGCATTACACAGTGTAGCACGGTGCAGGGTTCTTTTATATGTGCCGCGGGCCAACGCTCTTGTATGGTACAGTCACGGATTACCAGACAATCCCTTCTCCTCCTCATAGCCGTCGCGCTTGCCGCCCTCATGGACGGGCTCGACGGCTCTATCGTAAATATCGCCCTTCCGCTGATTGCCGCCGAGTTTGGAACAGATACCGGCTCGGTTTCCTGGACGGTCATCGTCTACCTCCTCATGGTAGCCGGAACAATCCTCATCTTTGGAAATATCGCCTCCCGCGGACAGGTAAAAAAGATTCTGATTACCGGCTTTACCATCTTCACCGCGGCCTCCCTTGTCTGCGGATTTTCCGTTTCCCTTCCCATGCTGATTATTGCCCGTCTGGTTCAGGGCCTCGGAGCTGCGATGATTATCGCCTGTGCTCCGATTATCTGCGTCAAGTTCATGCCGCCGCAGATTCTCGGTCTCTCGTTCGGCGTGCTTACCGCGGCCACCTCCGTCGGCTTTGCGGTAGGTCCTGCCGTCGGCGGATTCTTGACGCACTACCTTTCCTGGCACTGGATTTTCTTCATCAATATTCCAATCGGCATCTTTGCGGTTCTCTACTGTCTCCTGGTCATCCCCAAAGAGACCGCAAAAGAGGACGTACCGTTTGACTGGATAGGTGCCGGTCTCCTCTTTGCCGTTATGGCCTCCGGCGTCTATGTCTTAGAGCGGCTCCCGCACCTTGGCTGGATGAACCCGCAGATAATCGGCTTTACCCTGCTGTTTGCCGCCGTACTTCTTGCCTTCTGCATCATCGAGATAAAATCCCCGCACCCGCTGGTAAACATCCGCGTGTTTACCCGCTTCCGGGTAAATGCCGTCATCATCTCCTTCTTTATCATCCAGATTGTCTACTGCGGCCTGCTCTACCTCCTGCCGTTCTACCTGACAAACAGCGTCCGCGCCGACTCGCTTACCAGTGGATTTTACCTCCTCATCCCGCCGCTGGTAACTGCCATCCTCAGCGTTCCTATCAGCCGCTTGTCTGACCGGACCGGCAGACGCTCGCTGTTCATGACCGCATCCTGCATCTGTCTGGTTCTTATCAGCATCGCCTTTGCCGTAATCAAGCCGGAATGGGGCGTTCTCCCGCTTCTTCTCTCCCTCCTGCTGATGGGACTTTCCATCGGATTTGTAAGCGGCCCGGGCTCGGGAAGAATTGTCGAGGTCATGCCGGACGGCGAACAGGAACTGGGCTCTACGCTCATGATGACCTGCGTCTACTGCGGCGGCGTGGTGGGAACGGCACTCTATGCCGCAGTATTCACCCTGCTCACCGCAGACGGCGGACAGATTCTCTCTTTTGCAGAGCTTCCGCCGGAACTTTTCCTCTCCGGATTCCATCTGACTATGGCCGCGGGAATTCTCATATCCGCCGCCGCGGTCATTCTGTCCGCTGTTGTTCCGGACAGGAAATCCGCATAATTTTTCCCGCGCATGCAGTGTGTATTCATGTAACACTGTTAATGTGATATTTTGAGATAATTTACCTGGATTTGACAACTCATCTGGTATTACTCGTTCACCGAGTTAAATTAATCTCCTTTCCGATTCGGGTGTTGCCGCGAGAATCAGATTTATATCCTGGAATGCAGAATTACTCGTATAAATTATGATGAAACCCCCTGTTCAGTCTGAAGAGGAGATTTCCAAGACTCTCCTGAGCCTGCTTGATGCATACGAAACAGCCGACATTGTGGGAATCCAGCGGTACATGTCCCGGGATGTTGACATTCATGTCCATGAGCTGAATCTGCGCGGCTGTGCAGCCTTCTTTAAGATTTATCACCCGGAAAAAATCACGCTCTCGGACTTCAGCGTCAAGACCTTGGGAGATGTCGGATGGGGGTACGGAACAATTACCCGGAAGAACTCAGTGATGCACTTCAGCACCGTGT
>JAGARL010000234.1 GCA_017622255.1 Methanocorpusculum sp. | reverse complement strand
GGGAAGAGTACCGGAAGCATATTGAAAAGGACGCGGCACTGGAACGCAGATTCCAGCCGGTGGTAGTGGAAGAACCGTCTATAGAAGAGGCAGAAGCAATTTTGTCCGGTCTGAAGGCTGTTTATGAAGCACATCACGGCATTGTAATCAGTGATGCCGCGATTAAAGCAGCGGTGAAGCTTTCGGAGCGTTATATCAATGACCGGTTCCTGCCGGATAAGGCCATTGACGTATTGGATGAGGCCGCATCAAAGCTTCGTCTTTCCGGTTTGTCTTTTAATACGGCAGAACAGGAAAAGAAAAAACAATTAGAGCAACTGGAGGCGGAGAAGGAACGTTTGTTATTGTCCGGAGATGCGGAAGGAGCCATTGCGGTTGCTGCAAAGCAGAAGCGGTTAAGAGCCCGTCTGGAAAACGGTACGGCAACGGAGCAGGAGCGCCCAGTGCTTTACGAAGATATGATTGCGGATGTGATTTCCGCCTGGACCAAGGTGCCGCTTGCGAAGCTTTGCGAAGCGGAAAGCGAACGGCTGTTAAAGCTTCCGGAGGTACTGCGTAAGCGTGTCATCGGTCAGGAGGACGCAGTACTGGCAGTTGCCAGAGCGATTCGCCGTGCCCGTGTGGGTCTGCAGAATCCGCAGCGTCCGATTGGGTCCTTCTTATTCCTGGGACCGACCGGTGTAGGTAAAACGGAGCTCTCCAAGGCTCTGGCCGAGGCGGTATTCGGCAAGGAAGATGCGCTGATTCGTGTGGATATGTCCGAGTATATGGAAAAGCACAGTGTATCCAAAATGATCGGTTCCCCGCCGGGCTATGTGGGCCACGACGAGGGCGGCCAGTTAAGCGAGCAGATTCGCCGGAATCCGTACTCCGTGGTATTGTTTGATGAGCTGGAAAAGGCACATCCGGATGTGTTTAACATCTTATTACAGGTGCTGGAAGACGGGCACATTACGGACGCCCAGGGCAGACGGGTCAGCTTTAAAAATACGATTATCATTATGACCTCCAATACCGGTGCGGGCCGGATTATGGAGCCGAAGAATCTGGGCTTTTTAACGAAGCCGGACGAGACGGCGGATTACGAGCGGATGCGCAGTGCGGTAATGGAAGAAGTAAAGCACAATTTTAAGCCGGAGTTTATCAATCGTATCGATGAGACCATCGTGTTTAAGACGTTGGGGGCCGAGGCTTTAAAGGAAATTGCCGGTCTTCAGGTGGCAGAGGTAGTGAAGCGTTGTAAGGAGCAGCTTTCCATTACCTTAAAGCCGGACGAGACGGTGGCGGAGTTTATTGTGAAGAAGGGTTCCGATGAAAAGTACGGTGCGAGACCGATTCGTCGTGCGGTGCAGGTGCATCTGGAGGATATGCTGGCAGAAGAGATTTTAAGCGGCAAAATCGAAAGCGGAGATACGGTTGCGATTACGGTACAGCAGAAGGAATCGCCGGAAGAGACATCGCTCCGTTTGCGCAGAATCCGGAAAGCGAAGAAAATGTAAAGGATTCTTTACTTAAATCTGTGAAATTTTGTGGAAAATTATCGGTAGTTGTGCTATACTGGTATTGTAACAAATAACAGATGGACGGCTGTTACAGGAGGATAAAGAAATGGCAGAACTTATTTATGTTCAGGAGAACGGAAAGCTTGCGTTCGGGGATTACACGCTGGCTGCAAAGGCAAAGGCAGACGGATT
>JAGARL010000233.1 GCA_017622255.1 Methanocorpusculum sp. | reverse complement strand
TTTGCTTCTGTGTACTCGTACACGAAGTCCATGCCGTTCTCTCTGCCGAATCCGGAGTTTCCAACCCCGCCAAACGGCATCTCAGGCGGTAAGATGAGGTGCTTATTGACCCACACAACGCCTGCTTTGAGTTCGTCTGCATATTTGTGTGCCGCAGCCAGACTTTCGGTCCAGACAGAAGAGCCAAGACCGTACTCGGTGCTGTTGGCGATTTCCAGTGCTTCATCGTCTGTACGGAATGGAATTACCGACATCACCGGGCCGAAGATTTCTTCAGACACTGCTTCGGGTGCTACATCACAGAGGAGCGTTGGGCGGTAGAAGTATCCTTTTCCTTCCATGCGTTCTCCGCCGGTAACCAGTGTTCCTTCCTCCTTGTTCAGGATTTTAAAAACCGCATCAGAAACAGCCCGGAGCTGGTTTTCATTGTTCAGCGGCCCCATCTTATTGCCAAGCATACCATCTCCGACCGTGAGCTGTTCAATCCGTTCCTTTGCGGCAGAGACGAACTCTGCTTCCAGAGATTCGTGTACTAAAATGCGTTTTGCAGACGTACACACCTGTCCGCAGTTATAGAAGCGGTGACGAACAGCCGCCGCCGCGGCACGGTTTACATCTGCGGATTTGGTGACAATAAAAGCATCATTTCCGCCAAGTTCAAGGTGAACCCGTTTCAGATTTCTGCCGGCAGAAGCTCCAACCTCGCGGCCTGCCGCGGTTGAGCCGGTGAACGATACATGCCGGACAAGCGGCTCTTCCACTAAGGCGCGGCCGGTTTCCTCTCCGTTTCCGGTTACAATCTGCAGAATATCTTCCGGGATTCCTGCTTCATGCAGAGCATTGGCAATCGCGGTCACGGTAAGCGGAGCGGTTGCAGAAGGCTTTGCCAGAACCGGATTCCCGCAGGCAAGGGCTGCACCTGCCTTCCAGGCAAAGATAATTGCCGGCATATTCCAGGGGATTATGGCTGCACAGACACCAACCGGCTTTCTCACGACATTCAGGTATCCGTAGTTTGGCAGATTCTGCGCATCTCCTCTGATACTGCCGCAGACGGAGGCATAATATTCAAAAACATGGGCTGCACCCTGAATCTCGCTTCGCGCCTCAGCAAGCGGCTTTCCCTGCTCCCTGGTCAGAAGAGCAGACAGCGCATCCTGGCGCGAGCGGATAAGGGATGCCGCATTGACGAGTTTTACCGCACGAACGGAAGGAGCAGTGTGTTCCCAGGCTTTGGCGGCTTCTGCGGCACGTTCTGCCGCGGCAGAGATATCGTTGGCGGAGAAAACCTCAACGGAAGACAGGTGTTCTCCGGTTGCGGGGTTGCAGACATCGAGTATCATACTGTGTTATTGGTTTGGTTGCTATTTCAATATGGGGATGGGGGAACTTTTGTACTCTTTTGCTCACTGTTTCGTTCGGAAGATATCGTTCAGTGTTTTCCCGTCACGTTTCCATTCCATCCAGCCATTTGTACTTCCTCCAAGGACAAAATCCGAAGCACCGCTTGGAGACTTAAAGGATACAACTTTTGTCAGATAATATTTGTCTCCTTTTTTCACAATCGACCCATCGGCGTAGAGATTTGCGCGTAACTGATTGTAGCTTTCTAAATTGACCGGGCGGGTATAATCAATTTCTGATTCCGGCAGAACATCGAAAGACTCTCCATTATACACACCAAAAGCCACGATACCCCGCCTGGAGGTTCTGAACCCGTCATTCATAGACGGACCGCTTACCGCCTGATTCATTTTATATCCAAGCGTCGCCATTATAAATTCGATTTCTTCATAAATCGAGATGATAAGCGGCATGTCATATTCTGCTATCTGATATTGCGGGTCTATTTTGTTAAAGAGCGTATAGCGGTTTGCTTCCAGTGCTTTTTGAATAGCATATTTTTCAAGACCGCTGATGATGTTAAGGGAGAAATGTTCCGCATCTCCTAAAAACAACACAGCTTTATTCCAAAATCCTTTGTGGGATTTGTGGTCATTCATCCGGTCAATTCCTTTTCGCGTCTGACCAATGTAAATTTCAGTAAGCGTGCCTCCCTCATCATTTATCAGGAAATAAATACCCGGATTATTAATTCCCGTTATATTTTTTGCCTCGGTTAGACACGGACGCGGAATAACATATGCTTTCATGGGCGACAAACGTCGCATGCATGTTCGAATACCATCCGGTTTCCCATCATGGAAGATAATCTGCATCAGTTCCATCCGAGTCATAGATACTTTAAAATTGCTTTTGGAATAATTAAAGATAGAGGGTATTTCCCTACCACCCATTTCCAGAGAGATTCATATCCCCTTCTCCAGGAAATATCTTCTAAATAAGAGATGAGACTATTAGACGTATTTATGAATGTACGATAGCTCTTTTCTTTACCGTCTTCTTCTCCAGTGCGAGCAGTTCCTTCTTAATTGCAATATCCGGCGAAAAACCGCCAAGCCCGTCAGCGCTGACCACCCGGTGGCACGGGACAATCAGCGGTGTTGGATTTCGGCTCATAGCATTTCCCACAACCCGGGCATGCGTTCCGGCAGCTTCTGCAACTTCCCCGTACGTTCGTGTCTCTCCATAGGGAATCAAAGACACCGCACGGTAAATCCGGGTATATACTGAGTCTCCGGCAACTGCCGCAGACATCAGCGGGGAAAAGTCTGTTCCTTTCCCGGCAAGAAACTTCGTAAACTGCACCGGGACGGAACCGGCCTCTGCTGTTTTCAGAAACCGAACTCGGTGGACTGTTGTACCTTCCCAGTCAACCGCCACCTTCCAGAGACCGAAACTGCACGAACCGGAGTTCATTTTGCATCCCAGGCGGAGAGCAGTGCTCTCACTTCAGCGGCAGTACAGCGCTTCATCTCCTTCTGCATCCACGGAGAAACACCGGCAAAAATCTCCG
>JAGARL010000232.1 GCA_017622255.1 Methanocorpusculum sp. | reverse complement strand
TTACTCGCTCTTCTCTGCCTTCGGCTCGTCTTTGGGGATTTCCATGTGCTTGCCCATCCGGGTAAGCTTCTCCTCAAAGTCTGCCTTGTCGGTTGGAACTAATGCGTAGCGTAAGACTTCCTCGATTCTCGTAACCGGAATAATCGAGACTTTATCCGCATACTGGTCCTCGATTAACACATCGTTTAAGTTCGACTTCGGAATGATGACCGTCTTAATGCCTGCCTTGGCTGCTGCCTCAATCTTATAGGTCACACCGCCGATTGGAAGCACATCGCCTCTGACGGAAAGTGAACCGGTCATAGCCAGGTCCTGACGGACCGGGATGTTTTCGAGTGCACTGATAACCGCCGTGGCCATAGTTACCGAGGCAGAGTCTCCGTCAACATTGTACGTTCCGACAAACTGCACGTGGATATCCATCTTACGGATGTCAGCTCCGGAGAACTTCTTGATTAACGCACTCACGTTCTTGATGGACTCCTGTGCAATCTCTTTGAGACCTCCCGTTGCCACAACAGAACCTGCACCCTGTGCCGGTGTTACCTCTGCCGCGATCGGGAGAACAGAACCGCCGTCATTTCCGACAACCGCTAAACCGTTCACGTGACCAACGAGCGTTCCCTCGACAATCGTTAAATCATAGTCGCGGGTTCTTCTGATGTACTCATCTGCCATCTGGTCCTCAACCGAGCGGGCAATCTTCTTTGCATCAAGCACATGGCGAAGCGTGGTCGTCGAAGAACCGTCCTTAATGGCTAAGTCTCCGGCAACACGCACCAGACCGCCTAAGTCTCTCAGTTTCACCGTCAGGTGTCCCTTGCGGCCGGAACGTCTGCGTGCCTCGCGGAGAATTTCAGATACTGCAGACGGGTCAAACGGCGGAATCTTTCCGTCATTTTTGACTTCCTGCGCGATAAAGCGGACCAGCTTTCCGCGGTTCTCTGCGGTATCGTCCATGGTCTCGGTCATATAGACCTCGTAACCGTAACCTCTGATACGGCTTCGAAGGGCCGGGTGCATGTACTGCATCGCATCCAGGTTTCCTGCAGCAATCATTAAGAAGCGGCACGGAACAGGCTCAGTTCTAACCATTGCTCCCGAAGAACGCTCGGACTGGCCGGTAATCGGGAAGACACCTTCCTGCAGGGCAGTCAGCAGACTCTGCTGGGACTGGTACTCAAGCGAGTTAATCTCATCAATGAAGAGAACTCCCTTGTGGGCACGGTGGATTGCACCGGCCTCGACACGGTCATGTGCCGGTGTTTCCAGACCGCCTGACTGGAATGGATCGTGGCGGACATCACCAAGAAGTGCTCCTGCGTGAGAGCCGGTTGCATCCACAAACGGTGCGAAGCTGTCGGGTTTATTTGAAACAATCAGCTTCGGAACCATAGCGCTCTCCTTTGGAATCAGTGAGCGGAATGCCATAAAGAGGAAGGCAACCGCGATAATTCCCATCAGGAACTGACCGGAGATAAAGGAAATTCCCAAAACTCCAATTACCAGCACCAGAAGGAGCGTGTTTCTCGACGAAGCCTGACGCTTTGCATCCTCCTTGTGGTGGGCGACAATCTCCTTTCCGCGGCCTGCCGGAACCACCCGGATAATCGGGTTATTGTTATCTTCCTGGTTCGGATAGACCAGGATATCCTGCATATCCTCTTTTGGAAGAAGCTCGGACATTGCCTTGGCAAGCATCGACTTACCCGTACCCGGGCTTCCAATCATCATCACGTGACGGCGCTGCGTTGCCGCCTTCTTAATCACATCAACGGCATGTTCCTGTCCGATAACCTGGTCGATTAACGAATCGGGGATCGGGATATCTGCTGTTGTATCGAAGCGGACGCCGCCGAAGAGCTCTGCATCATAGTCATCAGATGCATAGTGCTCTTTGACAGGCGGCTCCTCCCGCGCAGGCTCTGCAGCATCCCCGATTGGGGGCGCCTGTGCTAAAACCGGCTCTAAAACAGCCTCGGTCTCCCTGACCGGCGTAGTATTTGGCTCTTCCATATCTGTATATACCTGCCTTCAGATGAAGTCTGTATTATTTGTACTTGATTATAATTTAAGTACTTTCAGTATTAAGATAGTATCTGCAGAAATATGAAGGTCATCTATACAGAAAAAAGTCAGCTGCTTGCGGCACGTACAGCCCAGAAACTCGGATGCGGGCTCTCCAGCGTCGAATACACCACCTTCCCGGACGGGGAGCTGTATGTGCGCGTAAAAGAGCTTGATGATGAAATGGTCGTTGTAGCAAGCACGGTTGATACCACTACCGCCCTTCAGGTTATGCTTCTGATGGACGCCTGCGAAGGAAGAGATGTCACGCTGGTTCTTCCGTACATGGGATACGCACGCCAGGACAAGCGCTTCAAAGAGGGAGAGCCAATCTCCGCACGCGCCCTTGCACGCGCACTTTCCGAAGGTGCTTCCCGTGTGTTTACCGTAAACATCCACGACCCGTCTGTCTTAAACCACTTCCGCTGTCCGGCAGAGAACTTAAACATCGCTCCGGAGATTGGCGCATACATCCAGACGCAGCCAATCGAAAACCCGCTCATCTTATCCCCGGATATTGGCGCATGGGAGTTTGCAAAGAGCGTTTCCGCTCCGTTCGGCTGGGACTGCGACCACTTAGACAAGACGCGCCTTTCCGGCTCTGAGGTCAAGATGGCGCCAAAGCACCTTGATGCCGCAGGAAGAGACTGTGTTATCGTCGATGATATTATCGCAACCGGCGGTTCGATGGCTCTGGCTGCAAGCATGCTCCTTGAGCAGGGTGCAAAGTCTGTTCGCGCAGCAGGTGTCCACGGTGTCTTTGCTTCCGGCGGATACATTAAGCTGATGCAGGGCGGCCTTGCAGATGTTGCAAACTCGGATACTATCGAGCGTGCATCCACGAAGTTCTCCGCAGCAGGTATCATCGCAGACGCAATCAGAAAATAAGCATGCAGTATATTCTGGATGCTTCCTTTTTTTTCGCGGAGAATCATTTAGAGGGTGACCTCTGGACTACCGCGGAGGTCGCAGAGGAAATCCGCGACCATGTCTCAAAGATGCGTTTTGAGGTGCTGACCGCGGAGGGTCTGAAAATCGGCGGGGCAGGGCCTGCAGAGGTTTCTGCAGTGAAAAAGGCGGCAGAGAAGTCCGGAGACCTGCGGGTGCTGTCTGATACAGACATCTCGGTTATCGCCTTTGGTCTATCCACCGGCGGGACGGTTGTCTCCGGAGATTTTGCGGTGCAGAATGTCTGCCGGCATCTGAAAATCCCGGTCAAAAGTCTGCTCTCAAAGACGGCGAAAAAGAAGGTCTGGAAGCTTTTGTGCTCCGGATGCGGGGCAGAGATTCCGGCAGGAGAAAAGGACTGTCCGATATGCGGCTCTCCGCCGAAGATGCGGGGAACGGAGAAACGTGCT
>JAGARL010000231.1 GCA_017622255.1 Methanocorpusculum sp. | reverse complement strand
GTTTCTGAAGTTGGGTTACAACCCGCGCATGAATTCTCTGTTTTTCCAGCGTATTTTCCGGCGCGCTTTGCGGAGTTTTGGAGATTTTGCAATCGGGCTGTTTTTGTTGGGATTTTGGTTGTATTTTGGAGGATTGATTGCCCGTCGCTGCCGCCCGCTATCGCACGGCTAACCGCCGTGCTCACGGCTTGAGCCTTCGGCTCTCGCCAATCACCGCGGGCTTTTCGGCGGGGCAATCAAAAATAGTAGAGTAATCTATTCACCAGAACTGCAAAAGAGGAGTACTCACAAAAAATCCGGATTGCCCGCCGCGTCTTGGTCTGGTCGATAAGACCAGACAGCGGCGGACTCTCAAAAAAAATTACTCCTTCTCCTCTGCATCCGCAGAAGAAGAGGACGAAGCATTCTTTGCAACCTCAACAGCCCGGGCAATCTCATCCTTGTCCGGAAGCTCGCCTAAAATACTCTCATCAAGCTCCACATCCGGAATCACATCCGGCTCGAACGGCTCATCGCCGCCTAAGAACTTTGCACCCTGCTTTAACAGGTTTGAAACCTCAAACGGATAGATAATCTTCGTCGCCTGACCGTCAGCCATCTTCTGCAGAGCGTCAAGCGAGAGAACTGTCACCGCACGCTTATCCAGTGCACGCGAACCAAGGGCTAAGATACGCAGACCCTGTGCCTCTCCCTGAGCCTGTAAAATCTGACTCTGGCGTTCACCCTCGGCTCTGAGAATCTTACTCTGCCGCTCTCCTTCGGACTCCAGAATCATACTCTGGCGAAGACCTTCCGCCTTCAGGATTGCCGCACGCTTCTCTCCGTCGGCTTTTAAGATTGCCGCTCTTCTCTCACGCTCGGCTGCTGTCTGCTCAGTCATTGCCTGCTTGACAGCGCCAATCGGATTGACCTCCTTAATCTCCACACGCTCAATCTTCACGCCCCACTGGTCGGTTTCCTTATCCAGGATATCACGCAGACGGGTGTTAATCATATCACGGTTGTAGAGAATCTCATCCAGCTCCATATCGCCGATGATACCGCGAAGACTCGTCTGGGCTAACGCAACGGTTGCCTGACGATAGTTGGAGACCTCGAAGAATGCCCGCTCCGGATCCATCACGCGGACATAGATAATTGCGTCAACATCGGTCGGCGAGTTATCCTTCGTGATAACCTCCTGGGACGGCACGTCGATAACCTGCGTTCTCAGGTCAAGCTTTACTACCTTCGTGATAAACGGCACAACCCACTTAAAACCGGGATTTAACTGTCCGGTGTAGGTTCCAAGACGGATTGCAAGACCTTTCTGATACGGCTGGACAATGACCACTCCTTTTGCGAATAAAAGGAGGATTAAGACAACGAGAACTACTGCAAGAACAAATGTGGGAAACTGCATTTAAATCTCCTCCACGGTAACGTGGACTCCCGCAGAGGAAACGACCACAACCGCCGCCCCTTCCGGGATATTTTCCTTGGTACTCTTTGCACTCCAGAGAGCACCGTCAATCTCTACCTTGCCGGAGATGGAATCCGCGGTCACTTCAGCGATGACGCGCCCTTTCTTTCCGACGATAGTATCTTTACTTGTTGTCTCCGGCTTCTTATCAGGAGACGCTTTGCGGTACACAAAAATTGTCACCACAGCGGCGGCGGCAGCGCCTGCTACCGCAGCAATAATGCCGAACGGTGTTGCAAGCAGATCATAGGCAAAAAATGCCAGAACGCCCAACACAACCAGCGCTGTACCCGGAACTGCCAGGAAAAAACCGGGAGACAGTGCCTCGACTAACAGGAAAATAATTCCTGCGGCAATCAGTATCCACGGCAGAATCTGCGGGGACAAAAGAACATCAAGCATAGTATATGATACTCGGAGGTTTGAGGATAAATAGTTTGTTTAGAGGTTTCAATAACAAACTCAAAAAATAAAAAAAAGATTAGAGGGAAATCATCGATGCGGTAATCATCGTTCCGACACCGAAATCTGTGAACAGCTCAAGGAGCAGGTTGTGCTCTGCGTTGCCGTTTAAGATGTGTGCTCCCTCGACACCGTGGCGGACTGCGTTTACGCTTGCCTCAATCTTCGGAATCATACCGCCGGAGATAGTGCCGTCAGCCATGAGTGCGTCGATGTTCTTTAAGGTTAAGCGGTGGTACAGCTCGGTTCTTTCCTTGTTCATCACACCGTCCACATCGGTTAAGGAAATCAGCTTGTATGCCTTGAGGGCAACGGCAAGCTCCCCTGCCATAGTGTCTGCATTGATGTTTAAGTCGTTTCCTTTCTTGTCCAGAGCAAGCGGAGAGACAACAGGGATGTATCCTGCATCGAGCATCGTCTCTAAGAGCTGCGGGTTAATCTCACGGATGTCTCCCACATATCCTAAGTCGACCTCAATCTCGTGGTCGCCGACCTGCACCTTCTTAAGACCGGTCTTTTCTGCGATGACTAATCCGCCGTCGTTTCCGGAGATACCGACACCTTTCGCACCGTTCTTGGCAATCATCGAGACGATGGTGTTGCTGATTTTGCCTGCCAGAACCATCTGGGCAATCTCTAAGGTGTCCTTGTCAGTCACGCGGAGACCGCCGACAAACTTCGGCTCTTTTCCGACAGCCTTCATCTTCTCGGTAATCTCCGGTCCTCCGCCGTGCACGAGAACAACACGCATGCCGACATAATGCAGAAGCACTGCATCCTCGACTACGGTGTTCATGATGTTGTGGTCAACCATCGCGTGACCTCCGAGTTTGATTACAATCGTCTTCTTGTGGAACTTCCGGATGTACGGAAGCGCTTCCATTAATACATTCTGTCTGCTGTTAGTCATGTTGTGTACTTCCCGTTAATCTCTACATATTCTTCCGTCAGGTCACAGCCCCATGCGGTGGCTTCGGCGTCCCCCGACTCAAGCGTCAGGGTAAAGACAACGCGTTTTCCGCGCATTGCCGCCTTTGCCTTGTCAAGGTCAGCAGTGATTTCTCCGTTTCTGACAAGGGAAACCTCGCTTTCGCCCTCTCCAATCGAAAGGGAGAGTTCGTCAACCTCGAACTCAACGCCGGAGTAACCTGCGGCACAGACAACACGTCCCCAGTTCGGGTCCTCGCCGTAAACCGCGGACTTGACCAGCGGAGAGCGGATAACCGCCTTGGCGATTTTGTCTGCATCCTCCTCGCGTCTGCATCCGCAGACCTTGACTTCGAGGAGTTTGGTTGCGCCCTCGCCGTCTGCTGCTATCTGCTTGGCAAGCTGAATGCAGGCTTCTTCAAGGGCTGCTGCAAACTTTTCCGTTGGGACTTTTCCTGCCTCGCCTGTTGCGGTACAGAAGAGGGAGTCGTTTGTACTCTCGTCTCCGTCCACGACCACACGGTTTAAGGAGCGGTTGACCGCAGTTCTCAGACACTCGCGAAGGGTGTCTGCCGGAACATCTGCATCCGTGTAAACAAAGGAGAGCATCGTTCCCATGTTCGGGGCAATCATTCCCGAACCCTTACAGATTCCGGCAACGGTGAACCCGTCAGCTCTGACAAGAGCGTGCTTTGGGACAGTGTCGGTTGTCATAATAGCGCGGGCTGCGGCATCCTCTGCGGCAGATGAGTGTGCGAGGTTTGGTGCGACTGCTGCTGTCTGGCGGCGGATTAAGTCGAGGTCCAAGTATCTTCCAATAACTCCGGTGCTTGCGACACCGCAGTTCATCTCGTCAATGCCTAAGGCTTCGGCGCCAATCTGCGCCATGGTTTTTGCATCCTCGAATCCGCGCTTTCCGGTATAGGCGTTTGCACATCCGCTGTTAACGATAACGCCGTCTAACTTTCCGCGCAGAGTTCTTTCCGCCATCAGGTTGACGACCGGTGCTCTGACGCGGTTTTTGGTGAATACCGCGGCGCCGGTTCCTGATGCACGGATTAATGCAAGACCGTACTTTCCTTCCTTAACTCCGGCAGCCTCAACACCTTCGACTGCACAGATACTCTTCATAATATCGCTCATGGGAACATTCCCGGCATTCTGATGCCTTCACTTTCGTCAAATCCGCACATGATATTCATATTCTGAACCGCCTGTCCGGCTGCTCCTTTTACCAGGTTGTCGATTGCAGAGACCGCAACCAGGCGTCTGCCGTCTGCTTCGAGTTCCCAGTTGATGTCGCAGAAGTTCGAACCGCGAACACCGCCAAGCTTTGCGTGCTGTAAGCGGACAAAGTGTTCATCCTTGTAGAACTCCTCGTATGCGGCGGCTACTTCTTCTTTGGTCATCGGCTCTTTTAAGAGAATGTGTGCGGTGGTGATGATTCCGCGGATTGCCGGAAGCAGATGCGGGGTGAAGTAGACAGATGCAGAGGAGCCAAGGAATGCCATCTCCTGACGCATCTCCGGGACATGACGGTGAACGGTTATTTTGTACGGGTTGATGTTTTCGTCAACGTTCGGGTAGTGCGTTGTCTCGGAAACCGAGTCTCCTGCGCCGGAAACTCCGCTCTTGGAGTCGTAGATAATCGTCTCGGCAAACTTTGCCATTGGCGCTGCAGCTAAGGTAGCTCCTGTCGGGAAGCATCCCGGGTTTGCAACGAAATCGGCTTTGGCAATCTCTTCGCGGTGGAGCTCCGGAAGGCCGTACGGTGCTTTGAAGTATGCGGTGTGGGTTACTCCGTAGGTCTTCTCGTACACATCCAGCGGGAGACGGTAGTCTGCGGAGAAGTCAACGGTCTTGATTCCGCGCTCTTTGAGCTGTCCTGCATACTGCATGGCGGCGGTGTGCGGAACAGCTAAGAATGCGAAGTCCGCGTCTATGTCGTTGACATCAGGGTTGGTGTATTCGATGTCGATTAAATTTTTGAGATGTATGTGGTCTTTAGTGACCGGAGTTCCGGCGAGTTTGCGGGAGGTAGCGCAGACAATGTTTGCCTCTTTGTGCGTTAAGAGGAGTCTGATTAAGTCACCTCCGGCATAGCCGGATGCTCCGACAATCGCGATATCCATGTGTATCTTATTTGTTTTTTATCGGATTAATATATTCAGTGAACGCGTGGAGTATCCTCTCCGTCAGAAAGATTTTCTCACCAGAGAGGCACCCTGCCTCGCATATCTTTGAGGGAAAAAAGAAAAGTTATTCTTCGGTTTTTTCTTCCGTCTCTTCTTCCGCATCCGGCTTTTCACCGAGAGCATACAGCTTGTCTGCGAGTTCGGCAAAGACTCCTGCCCGTTCAAGACCGCGAATCAGTTCTCCCGGGAGATTTTCAATGCCGAAGCGGGCTCCTGCAAATGCTCCGCAGAGCATGGTGATTGTCCCTGCATTTCCTCCGCAGGTCGTTGCGGCAGAGAGGAGTTCTTCGGGCATAAAGAAGCGTCTGCATAAGAAGACAGCCATTGGAAGTGTCTGGTAAACGGAAGAGGACGTTCCAATAACAGCAGATGCTTCATCCACACTCATGCCGGAGCGTTCAAAGCGGTATGCCGTCTGGAGGCGTGTATAGAGTTCGGCATCCATGTTCTGTGCGGCAGAATCAAGTGCTGCAAATGCTGCGTCAACGTCCCGTGTTTCCAGAAGCGTATTCAGCAGGAGGGCAAATCCGAGCGTTGCGGCATGTGCTGCCGGGTGGGTGTGGGTGATACTGCATGCGTGAACTAATGCCTGCGCCATCTCGCGGCGGTTGCGGAATGCCAGGGCGAACGGAACAGCAAGACTCAGAGAGCCGGCGGAATCCGAGTTCACTCCGGACTCCAGCAGGTTCTTCGAGGACTCCATCCGTTTGCATGCCGCAAAGAGCACACCGTCGGGGAAT
>JAGARL010000230.1 GCA_017622255.1 Methanocorpusculum sp. | reverse complement strand
GGAAGGAAAGCGGTATTCGCGGAGTGTGGTTCACCTCCGCCCTTTTTGCTTCCCTTGCAGTCATTTTTATTCTCGGCTATCTTCTGATAACCGCACTTCCGGCGTTTCTTGAAGTGGGTATTTTTGATTTCCTCTTCGGAACAGAGTGGAATCCAACCGGAAGCACACCGTCTTATGGAATCGGTGCATTAATCGTCGGAACGCTTCTGGTAACAGCAGGCGCGATGCTGATAGCCGTCCCGCTTGGACTTTTGACCGCTGTTTTCCTTGCCTATGCAGCACCGAAAAAACTTCGCGATGCAGTAAAGCCCGCTGTCGAACTTCTGGCAGGAATCCCGTCTGTGGTGTACGGATTTTTTGGAATGCTTGTCTTATGCAGTTTCCTGCAGAAAACACTTGATATCCCAAGCGGTTTTTCGTGGGCGGCGGCTTCTGTAATTCTGGGAATCATGGCACTGCCGACCATTGTCTCTGTATCAGAGGATGCACTCTCGGCAGTTCCAAAGGATTTCCGTGAGGCATCCTTAGGACTTGGTGCAACCCGAACCCAGACTATATTCTGTGTTCTCCTGCCGGCGGCTGCCTCCGGAATTTCTGCGGCGGTTGTTCTTGGAATGGGCAGAGCCATTGGCGAGACAATGGCTGTTATGATGGTTGCCGGAAACAGTGCGGTAATTCCCTCTCCGCTCTGGGATGTTCTCTCACCGATTCGGACACTGACCGCAACGCTTGGTATTGAACTTGCCGAGGTTTCTGCCGGTTCAATGCACTATCATGCACTGTTCGGCATTGCAGTGATTCTGCTGGTGATAACACTCCTGGTAAATCTTGCATCCCGCTTTGTGACAAAGAAAATTGAGCAGGGAAAGCCGCTCTTTATCCTGCCGTCTCTTCCATCCCTTCCGATTCGGATATCTCCGCGTATCACGGAAAAAGCGGCATTTGCCGGAATTTACTTGGGGACATTTGCGGTTCTTGCCGTCCTTGCAGTGATTCTTGGTAATATTTTCATAAACGGAATTCCTGCGGTGACCTGGGAGTTCCTGACAGAATCGCCAAAGGATTTGGGAAGAGCCGGCGGTATTTTCCCGGCAATTATTGGAACACTTGAACTGGTATTCGGTGCGATTCTCATCGCTCTTCCGATTGGAATCGGCGCTGCGGTGTATCTGAATGAATATGCCGGAAACTCCCGCATCACTTCTCTTCTTCGGACCGGCATCGACCTGCTCTCCGGAACACCTTCAATTGTCTTCGGTGTATTTGGATTTTCATTTCTGGTGCTTTTCCTTGGATGGGGAGTCAGCCTGCTCGCCGGAATGATTTGTCTTGCTTTGATGATTCTTCCAACGATTATCAAGACCACCGAAGAAGCACTCAAAGCAGTGCCGCAGTCACTTCGCGAAGCATCCTTTGGCCTTGGGGCTGCCCGTTCGCAGACAATTCTTCGGGTGGTTCTTCCAGCGGCTGCTTCCGGTATTATCACCGGAGCCGTTCTTTCACTGGGACGTGCTGCAGGAGAGACTGCTCCTATCATGTTTACCGCAGTGGTATTTTCCAAACGGTTCATTACTCCTGACCTCTTTG
>JAGARL010000229.1 GCA_017622255.1 Methanocorpusculum sp. | reverse complement strand
GCTAAGACTTCCGAGACGATTCTGAGTTTGTTAATCTCAAGAGTCGTTCCCGAAGACGTTAAGTCTGCAATAGCGTCAGCAACGCCGAGCTGCGGGGCTGCCTCGCAGGCGCCGGCAACTTCAACGATTGAGACATCAACGCCTGCGGCTTTGAAGAAGTCCTCGCAGATGTTCGGGAACTCGGTTGCAATCCGCATACCTTTCATGTCGGCGACTTCGCGGACCGCGGATGCCTCGGGGACGGCTAAGACTAAGCGTGCTCCGCCGAACTTTAAATCTAAGATCGGCTCGACATCTGCCCGGCGTTCTGCAATCATGTCAAGACCGGTGATTCCGATGTCAGCCACTCCTTTGGCAACATATTCCGGAATATCAATCGGGCGGACAAAGAGAATCTCGATGTTCGGATCAACGGTCTTTGCGATAAGCTGGCGGGAAGCCGTCATCTTTACGTGGATGCCGGCTTTTGCCATTAAGTCATTGATTGGTTCGGCAATGCGTCCTTTGTTCGGGATTGCCAGACGTACTTTGGTCATATTAGAAGGTCTTTAAGGTGCCGTCGATGACGAGTTTGGTAATGTCGGTGATGGATTCGAGGCGCTTGTCAACAATCTCCTCGATTTCCGGTGCGAAGTCCTTGTAGGAGTAGCCGCGTTTGGTGATGCACTGAACGCTTGCAACGTGCGGGTGGTCGATTGGATGTCCAATCTGGGAGAGGAGTCTGACATACATTTCAGAGACACCGTCAACCTTCTGACAGCATTCCTTTGCAATCTCGGTTGCGAGCAGGTTGTAGATCTTTCCGATGTGGTTAATCGGGTTCTTTCCGGAAGTTGCCTCCATGGACATCGGACGGTTCGGGGTGATAAGTCCGTTGCAGCGGTTTCCGCGTCCGACAGAACCGTCGTCGCCCATCTCTGCAGAGGTTCCGTTGACGGTTAAGAAGACAGACTGGCGGTTCTTCTTGACAACATCTGCGGTGTTTACGGCAATCTTGACCTTTCTGTGGGTGAACTGCTTTGCAACACGGGTGAACTCTTCGACCATCTTTTCCTTGGTCTCAAGGTAGTCGTCAATGCCGGAGCAGTATCTGTCAACCATTGCTGCGGCAACCGTGATGTTGACAGTGTTGATTTCGCGCATACCCATGAGCTTGATATCGTAACCGAGTGCCGGGTTTTTCGGGCGGAACTCTTCTGCGATGAACTTGTCAAGACCTAAGATAATCTGTTCGGTCTCGGAGAACGGTGCGTGTCCTACACCGAAGGAGGTGTCGTTTGCACGCGGGATGGTGGTGTGTCCCTTTCTGGTGTTGAAGACATCGCAGAGGTCAGTGGAGCCGGTTCCCATGCGGCAGTCGATGATGACATCGTTTTCCATGTTGAAGGTCGGCATAGTCTCCTTTAAGTAGTCGCGGGCTGCTTTGACGGCGATTGCATCGGTTGCAAAGGTCTTGTTTCCGAATTTGCGGGTTGCACGGCCGGTTAAGAGGAAGTAAATCGGCTTGATGATTTTTCCGCCGCCAAACTCCGGTGCGGACTCTCCGGCAACGACTTCTCCCTGGTCGGTGTTGTGGTGGAGAACGCCTCCGTCGCACTCTTCCATATATTCTCTGCAGAGTGCACGGGAGATTGCTTCTGCAACTCCGTCAGCTAAACTGTCCGGGTGTCCGATACATTTGCGTTCGACCAGTTCGACACGCTGTTTTTCAATCGGAGTCTGAACAAGGTGAGAGACGTTAATATTTCTCTTCATTTTCAATCACTTTACAATATTCTGATTTTGTAATATATAATGCTTTGTCTTGGTTTTTGCAGAAAATTGATATGGTGAAAAATATTTCCAAAAAAGTCCCTTCTTTGAAGACCAAAAAATCCAAAAATCAGTACCCTGGGGATTTGCAGGAACCGGAAAAAAAGAGAAAATGAGGGATTCTTCTTACTGTTTGTACCACTCAGCCGCATCATGCATCATAGAGACAAACTCTTCCCGCGGCAATGTCCGAACCCGCTCGACAGCCTCTTCCAGTCCGCGAAGTGCCGCATCATTTTCCGGATTCTCCCGCTGGATTGCATAATACAGCTCGGCATTCTCGTTTGCCACCTCGACCGACACCGCAGTCTGTTTTCTAAAGGTGGTAGAGGCCGCGGCTCTAAACTCTTCCGAAGTACAGCCGCTTCGAACCAGCGCATCCGAGAATGCAATGTTTACCGCATGGGAGAGACCGAGGACATAGGCTGCCGCTTTGTCGTGCTCCTCGACTTCCATTCTGAGAATATCAGAGACATTGAACAGAAGCTCCGCCTCTTCTACTGCCTCCGCCGAACCGCAGTCGCAGACAATAACATTGCGTCCTGCAGCGGATGCCGCAGACGGACCGAACATCGGGTGAACCGAACAGACTTTGCGTCCCTGCTTTCCTGCCTCCCGAAGCCGCGGGACAAGCGGAGCTTTCACGGACAGGATATCAAAGATGACCGTCTCCGGTCCGGAAAGAGAGAGAACCTCTTCCAAGACACCGTCAGATACCGGGACCGGGGTTGCGAGAATGACCACATCCGCCTTCGCCCCTTCCGCGATACTGACGACCGGGAATGCCGAACCTTCCGGATGCGGGTCGCAGATGGAGATGACATGTCCGCGGGCGGAAAGGAAGTTTGCAAGCCAGCGTCCCATGCCGCCGTTTCCGCCGACGATGCAGATCTTCTGCGGATTCTGCCGGCGGGGAAGCCGTCCCTGGACATCAACAGACTCATCAACCACAGCACGGGCAATCCGGAATGCCGCATTTGCCGTAACGCCGTGTTCTGCGCCTGCGTCAATATAGCGCTTCTCCACAATCCGTTCTACCGGCGGGACAACAACGGCTGCGCCGGTCTTTGCCTTCTCTTCGCCGATTACTTTGGCGATTTCATTTCTCCGGCCGACAAGGGCCATAATCTTTTTGTCAATCTCGGCAAGT
>JAGARL010000228.1 GCA_017622255.1 Methanocorpusculum sp. | reverse complement strand
TGGAGAGAGCAGACATTCCCTGCGGGATGCCGATTACAACCCCGGATGCAAAGCCGACGCTTCCGGGCATCATCTCCTGCACGGTCGCGATTTCCACCGAGGCCGTTGCCATCAGGAAGAAACCGGCAACAACCAGCGAGATAACCGAGGCGATGCCGGAGAAGAGAAAGATTCCCGCATAGCCTAACGCACCGCCGAAGTAGGAGAGAACCATGACCTCCTTTCTGCCGATTTTATCCGACAGCGGACCGATGAGAAGCGTTCCAAACATTCCGGCAAAAATCATACCGCTGATAACACCGGTCGCCAGAACATACTCCACATTTGCATAGCCGGAGAGATACTCCACGCCGAAGGCAAGGAATCCGTAGAACACCCAGGAGCGAAGGGAGCTGATGCCGAGCATGAGAGCTGCTCCCTTGTAGTTCGGCTTTGCCGCTTTTGCTTCGGCCGCTTCTGCCGCGGTTTCTTTGAGCGGATGCTGCGGGAGCTTGAGAAGCAGGAGGGCTACAAAGAGTCCCGGAATCAGCAGACAGAGAAGTGCCGGAAAGCCTCCCCACGCATACAGAAAACCGGTCGCAAGCGGAGCAGCCCCGTATCCAAACGTTCCTCCAACCGACATCAGCGACATAAACAGTCCGCGGTTGTCATTAGTTGTAAACTGGTGAATCTGGCGGTAGGCGTTTGGATGGTACGCCGAGTTGGCAAATCCGAGAATTGCCGAAAACACCAGAAGAATCCAGTAGTTCTGCGTCACGCCGAACGCACCGACCGCGACCGCACAGAGAATGATGGAAAGTGTGGTGGACGGCGTCCAGCGGTTTTTGTCAATCAGAAGACCGGTCAGCGGCTGGAAAATCACCATCATAAGCGTGACGGTGGTAAACAGCAGGCCGGTCATAGCATAGGAGGTGATTCCCTGGTCTGCAAAGAGCGGGATTAAGGAGGGGAGGAGAGCCGGGATTACGGGGATGTAAAAATCAACAGCCCCGTGTCCTGCGGCAAGTCCAGCGATTCGAATTGCGGGTTTAGCCATGTCTTTCAAGCCTCACGATTTCTACCGGAATTTCAACAATATCTTTGGTGTGGAATACGAACTGTCTGGGAATGGACAGCTTTGCAGAAACCTTGTCCGTGATTTCTGCCGTATCTTTGGTGTATGCCCGGATGAAGGGGATGCTTCCCTTGTTGAAGATGCCCCAGACAACCGGCGCAGAAAGCAGTGCCGCCTCGATAAAGGGACGATCGGCATGCTCGTTCTGCGCACCAAACGGCGGGTTCATGATTACCGTGTCATACGCATCCGCTTCCGCGGTCTCTGCACGAATCACTTCATGCCGGAAGGTGATGTCCAGATTCTGTGCCGCGGCATTTTCCGCCGCCGTTTTGAGCGCAGAGGAATCTCCGTCAACGCCGACAACCTCAGCGCCCAGAAGGGCGGCGCCTACAGAAAGCATGCCCGTTCCGCATCCAAGGTCGAGGACACGCATATCCTCAAGGTCTCCGTGCAGGAAGGCATCGAAGAGGAAACGGGCGGCAAGCGGAGCCGGCGTCATGTACTGCTCTAAATCCGCTTTGGGACGCACAAATCCCTGTACCTTCTGCAGACGGATTTCCAGATTTTTGAGCTTCATACTATCTCGTCGATACAGTAGTCTTCCCATTCGCGAAGACCAAGGGCTATCTCATACTCGGCAGGCGAGAGGAGAGGGACCGGGAATCTGCTCTGGTCGTCTAACGCAAGACGCGGGCAGGCAGTATTTACATAGGCGTCGAATCCGAGATTTCGAAGCTGCATCTCAGAGATTTCCCGAATCAGGATAACAACCGCATTCTCATGAAGCGATGCAAGACGGTGCGCCAGCTCCGTGCGTTTCTGTCCGGACTTGGAGGACAAGAGGATGCCGAAGTTTTTTGCCTGCTTTGCTTTCTCAATCTGGATGAAGCGTTTCCGAAGCAGACGGTCAGCGGATACTTCCTGCAGGATTCCATCCGCATACGGGTCAAGGGCAAAGGTCGGCTTTCCGGTGGCAAGCGAGACCCCGATTGCATGGAAAACGCCGGTTCCGACAAATAAATTCGCATCGGCTTTCGCATTCCGGGCGGCGGCGTAGGTACAGCCGAGCACCTGTCCGGGCATGGGTGTTCTCTCGTAGCCACATCCGACAACCGCGTTTACGCCCATTCCGCGAAGCACTTCCGCCATCTGTTCCGTCTGGTGCGCATGCTGAATCGTGGTGGTGACCGAGACGGAAGAAAAGCGCTTCAGCTCCTCTGCGGCTTTGAGGATGGACACATCAATGTCCTGCCTGAACGGGATGTAGATGACATTTTCCTCCGGCGTTACCGGCGTGTGGCCTACGTGAACAAGGATGTCGGCATCCGCTGCGGCGTCCAGAGAAAGGTCACATGCCCCCCAGCAGGGGTCGCCGGAGATAATAACCTCTATGCCGCTCTGGGAAAGCAGAGAGCAAAGCTTTGGAGCATGCCGTTTGAGCCCTTCCGGGAGCTGAATGGCTGCTTTTTTCACCCCGCGGCTTTTAAGTTCTGATAAGATTTCGTCTGCAGGAATCAAAGTGGTATGTTGTTGGTTTTGCGAGGGGATAACTGCTTGGAAGGGTTGCGGGAAAACTATTAACCCGAAGCCTTCCTATCTCCTACTATGAAATACCGCTTCCTGCTTTCCATCCTCTGTCTTTTCCTGATATTCTCTGCCGGATGTGTCAGTTTCGGGCCGCAGACAACCGATATCATGATGGGAAACACCAGCGTCGGAACAGTAACGCTCATCCCGAATGCTGACGGAAGCGTCTCTGCCGATATTTCTCTTTTCGGGATGACCTTTACCAAAGACGGCATGACCGAAGCGGAGGCAGAAAAACTCGCAGACTCTGCAGCGGAGGGAAAAATCTTTGCAGGACTGGGAATTCAGGGCATCCCGGAAAATGCCGGCACACCGTCAGACCTTGATGAGTTCCTGGAAAGCATCGCCAATATGCCGCTCTCAAATACAGGCTCAGGCAGTACTGCCGGACTTGACTTCGGTCTTGCGGCGGAAAATGCAGCCGCGTCGGCAGCAGCACTGGAATCTCTCCTCCATGATATGTTTGGTATCTGATTTTTTGTACAAAATAGTACAGAACTTCAAAACCTTTATGGTACTGCGTATCTGACATATAAGGGAGATTTATGAATCTGTTCGAGAAATGGAACAGCATCAGCCTGATTAAGCGTATCCTCTGCGGTATGGTTGTCGGTATCATTTTAGCACTGATAATCCCGCAGGTCACTATCATCGGAACGCTTGGTACGCTGTTCGTAAACGCCTTAATGGCTATCGCACCGGTACTCGTCTTTGTACTGGTCACCACCGCTCTTGCCAGAACCGTCACCGGCGGCGGCAAGACGATGGGACGTATTGTTGTACTGTATCTAATCGGAACTTTTGCCGCAGCAGTTTGTGCAGTTCTTCTCTGTACGCTCTTCACCCCGACACTTCCGCTCGAAGGTGCTGAGGCAGTTACCGGATATGATGTCAAGACCAGCATCTTCGATGTCCTCGGCGCAATGATTGCAAAGATTATCACCAACCCGCTTGGTGCAATCGTCGGCGGTAACTTCCTTGGAATCCTCGTCTGGGGTATCGTCTTTGGTATCGCCTTCAGACGTGCAAGCGACAAGACCAAGGACTTCTTAAAGGAAGTCGCCGATGCAGTCTCTCTTGTCATCAAGTGGGTCATCAGCCTTGCACCGTTTGGTGTCTTAGGTCTGGTCTTCACTGCAGTATCCCAGAACGGTCTTTCCATCTTCATTGACTACGGTATTCTTCTCGCAATCCTTGTCGGCTGTATGGCATTCGTTGCCTTAGTCATGAACCCGATTATCGTGTTCACCCAGATTCGCCAGAACCCGTACCCGCTGGTCTTCAAGTGTTTAAAGGAGTCCTTCGTCACCGCATTCTTCACCAGAAGTTCCGCCGCAAACATTCCGGTCAACATGGAACTCTGTAAGAGCCTTGGACTTGACGAGAAGAACTACTCCACTTCCATCCCGCTTGGCGCAACCATCAACATGGCAGGAGCGGCTATTACTATTACTGTCATGACCTTAGCCTGCGTCAACACCCTTGGAATCGAAGTCCCGCTTCTGATGAAGATTCTCTTAAGTTTCGTCGCCGCCCTTGGTGCATGCGGTGCCTCCGGTGTCGCAGGCGGTTCTCTGCTTCTTATCCCGATGGCATGCTCTCTCTTCGGCATCCCGCCGGAAATCGCTATGCAGGTTGTCGGTATCGGATTCGTTATCGGTGTCGTACAGGATTCCTGTGAGACCGGTCTGAACTCCTCTACTGACGCGCTCTTCACCGCAGCAGCAGAATTCCACGACAGAAAAGCAGCAGGCGAAGAAATTAAATTCTAAATTTCTTCACTTTCTTTTTTATCTTTGATTTGGGTGTACTGTTGGACTTTGTAGGAGCGTATTCCCTACGCGAAAACTACGCGAAAGAAAACGAATCGCCAGCCCTTCGTGTTGGTTTCGCGTGACTTTCGCGTAGGGAAACGCCCACTCAATGACAAGATAAAACAAAGGAATATTCACCCACACCCAAGAGGAAACCTATCAATTTATCACCATACAAAAGAAAAACAAAACTATGTCTATTCAGGTCACCGGAATCACCGGAATCCCTCTTATCAAAACGGGCGACGACAT
>JAGARL010000227.1 GCA_017622255.1 Methanocorpusculum sp. | reverse complement strand
TACACATGGTTTTGACTCCGTTCTGGATGGTTCTTTTTTGTTACAGGTTGTTTGTCCCTGCAAATAATTCATAGGATTTCTGAATATAAATATTTACGAATCGAGATACTTTTTCGGTCGGGGTATTTTTGCTATTTGTCTGTTTTTGATGGTATTTTCTGGATTTATTTTTCAAAATAATTTTTAATTCACGCTGTGTTTGTTTGGGGTTGGAAGAGGATTTTTTCTTTCCTGCCGCAACCGAAAAAAGAGGGGAAAAGAGGATATATTATATTGGAATTTACCGCTTCCCCACCCTCTCCGGCCGCTTCGTATAATACGGCATCTTCTCTGTCAGAAGTGATATCACATCCCGTGCCGTGTCAACCCCGAAAATCTGATCGTCGGAAAGTTCCGGATACCGAATCTTATCATCCAGCCGCTTATCTGCAACAACCGCACTCCAGTCCGTAAACTGCAGACTGCTCCGCTTTGCCCGCGGAACACGGTAGGCAAGAATCAGCCGCTTCATCGCCCAGGCATATGAAAGCTCGGAAAGCGTCCCAGCCCCTCCCCCGACAGCAACAACCGCATCCGCATTTGCCACCATGAAGTTCCTGGCATAATCAAGTCCTGATGCTATCACGATATCGGAAAACTCATTTGCCTCTGCAGGGTCATTTCCCGGAAGCACCGCAATCGTATCTCCGTCCCGGTACACCGGGGATGCGTGTGCTCCGGCAAATGCCGCCTCCATAACACCGGAAAGGCCTCCGGACATCACCCGGTATCCCGCAGACACAAGAGCTTCTCCGACCGCATAGGCAAACGCATACTTCGGGGAATCCTTCTCCAGAAAACCATCCCCGATAACTGAAACAACAGGACGCCGTGACATACTGTAATATGGTGTGTAAAAGGCTAAGAATATTTTCCCGCGAAAAAAAGTTAGAGAATTCTGCCGTCGGCAGAAATTGTGACAACCGAGAGCGGAATCTCTTTACCGCTTTCTGCGACTGCTCTTCTGACCGCTGCCTCAAGCCCTCCGCAGCAGGGAACCTGCATACGGGTGACGGTGATACTGCGGATACTGTTCTGTGCAAAAACTGCGCCGAGCTTTTCTGCATAGTCCACCCCGTCGAGCTTCGGGCAGCCGATAATCGTTATCCGGTTCCGGATAAATTCGGCATGGAAGTTTCCGTAGGCAAACGCCGTACAGTCTGCCGTAACCAGCAGGTCCGCGTCTGCAAAGTAGGGGGCCTGAACCGGGACCAGTTTAATCTGCACCGGCCAGTTGGAAAGCTGTCCGGGGACTGGCCCTGCCGGTTCTGCGGCAAGGCTTCTTTCCAGCTTCTTTGCCTGCATGCCGGGACATCCGCAGGGCTGTTTATTCATCTTTGCTGCCTTCACTGCTGCTTCATTGTATGCCGGCGCTTCCCGTTCCTCAAAGGTAATCGCATTCTCCGGGCATGCCGGCAGACAGTCGCCGAGGCCGTCGCAGAAATCTTCTCTCAGGAGCTTTGCCTTATTATTCACGATTCCAATCGCTCCTTCATGACAGGCGTCGGCACACAGCCCGCAGCCGGTACACCTCTCCTCATCAATTCTGATAATCTTTCGCAGCATGACTCTATCCTTAACTCTTCCCTTTATCCTGCACGATATAAATATCTGCGTATTTCGGCGGCACCAAGTGGTTAAACAGCGTGAAACAAAAGCCTAATATATGATAGTCACCGAAAAACCTAGTAATTAATTTCGGACGTCCATCATGAATACCCGTATGAAATTCCTCGAACACGAACTGGCAGAACAGGAACGTGAACAGCTGCGAAAAGCAGAGCAGAAGGAACAGCCGGCAGTCCCTGTCGTCCCGGACAATACGCTTGCACTGGAACGCAAGGTCCGTGAACTGGAAGCACTCGTCAACGGATTAACCGAAGAACTGCTTGACCTCAAGTCGGTAACCCGCAAGTTAAGCGCCCAGATTGAAAAACTCGGCGGAACTCCGGTCAAGAGTCATCCGGAGACTGTTATCAGAGGCGGCATGAGAAAGCCGGAAGCAGAGCCGACACCTGCTCCGGTTCATGCCGGACGCGGCATTCAGCCGGCAGCACCGGTCCGTGAAGTACCTGTTCCGCAGGCTCCGGCAGCACGCATGCCGCCGCAGGCAGCTCCTGCCCCGCAGCCGGTGCAGGGACGCCGCATCTCATCTCCTGTTCCGGAACCAGCCCCGGCTCCGGCTCCGGTTGAAGAGGATGTCGAGAACCTCAAAGCAGGCGAGTATGAGTTCGTCATGCAGCCGGACGGCACCATTCTCAAACGCAGAAAGACCAAGGCACAGAATGTTATTGTTGCCGGAACCGGATACGGCCCCGGCAGAACATCGCGTTCCTCTGCCATCCGTGCAGATTCCCATGCCGTAATTGAGGCTGACGAGGACGACACCTTAGACTTAGACCGCTGAAGAGGATTGAAGCGTTGCATATTGTCCAGGTCGAGATAGACAACTTCAAGTCCTTTGCACGGAAGACCAAAATCCCCTTTTTTGAAGGATATACGGTAGTCTCCGGACCGAACGGTTCGGGAAAGAGTAATATTATTGATGCGATTCTTTTCGTTCTTGCTCTCTCCTCCTCCCGCTCGCTTCGTGCCGATACGATTACTGATTTTATCAACTTCACCTCCGGAAAGAATACGGCAGAAGTAACCCTCGAGTTCTCCGACGGCACCAAGATTCGCCGGAGAATCAAGCAGACGGCATCTTCCACCTACTCCTACTATTACTTAAACGAAAAGACCAGCTCGCAGACCGAGATTCTCGAGTATCTGGCAAAGAACGGTATCCGCCCCCACGGATATAATGTGGTGATGCAGGGCGATATCACGCGTATCATGAACATGTCCGACCGTGACCGCCGCGGAATCATTGACGAGATTGCAGGCGTTGCGGCGTTCGATACGAAAAAGGAGCAGGCATTAGTAGAGCTCGAACAGGTGCGGGCAAAAATTGAACGCGAAGAACTCCTGCTCGAAGATTATGCCCGGCGCCTGGAGGAACTCAGCGCTGCCCGTGAGGATGCGGTCAAGTATCAGAATCTGAAAAAGGAGCTGGACTACTTAAACGCGGCCCGAAAGATTGCCGGCATCCGTTCCCTTGAGACCGAGCTCGCCCTAATCGCCTCATCCCGCTCTGAACAGGAAGGCAGAAAGGCGATGTTTGAGGAGAGCATCCGGATGGAGGAAAACGAGCGTGATGCCCGCCGCGAGGAAGTGGCAGACATCGACCGCCGGATTGCGGAAAAGCAGGGTCCGGCATATCTTTCCATCATCTCCGGTCAGGAAGCAGAGAAAGGAAACATCCGGGTTGCCGAGGATACCATCTCCCGCCGCAGGAAGGACAAGGAACAGAATCTTGCCCGGATGAACTCACTGTACTTAGAGATTCTCAAACATCAGAACTCGTACAACGACAAGAATAAAGAAGCCCAGACGATGCAGATTGACCGCGCCAATCTGGCGATGGAGGTCGAAGCCCAGAAGAAGGTTCTGGAAAAGGCCCAGGAACTGGTCAACAAAAAGAGCCGCGACTCGAAGGGAGCACAGGCCGAGCTCGTGGAGCTGATGAATAAAACCGAGGCAAAGAAGGAAGCCCGCGGGGCAATCGTCGTCCAGCGTGACGGAATTATTGAAGCGAGCCGTGTCCGCAGAAATGAGCTTGAGCGCTGTCAGCGTGAGCAGGGTTCGCTTGCTGAGGAAAGAAGCGAAGTAACTGCCGAGGCTTCCCGCCTGGAAGCAGAGATTTCCGATGCCCGCGAGGAAAAGGCGGTAATCACCAAGCAGATTGCCGAGGCCGAGCGGCAGATGCTCCACTCCAGAAAACTTTTGGACGGCGTCCGCGAAGAGATTTCTCGGCTTTCCAAACGGCAGATGCAGCTGGAAGCACATCAGCAGGCATCGGGTGCATCTGACCGGGCAATCTCTGCGGTCTCCGGAATGGACGGGGTGTTTGGCACTGTCTCTAAACTGTGTAAAGTCTTAAACGCCCAGCACTCAGTTGCTTTGAATTTCGCCGCCGGCGGCAGACTCAATAATGTTATTGTGGATTCTGACCAGTCGGGAGCAAACGCCATCCGCTACCTGAAAGAAGAGCGTC
>JAGARL010000226.1 GCA_017622255.1 Methanocorpusculum sp. | reverse complement strand
CCTGCAGCAAAAACAACTGCAAAGAGGACAAGAAGGACGCTGAGTGCGACAGTTACTTTCTTCATACGGGATTAGTGTATGATTTAGGGAGTTAAAAAGACATATGCTGAATTTTTTGCACAGGTTAAATAAAACCAACATACATACTTGTTGATAACCTGCAGAAATACATTTGAAATATCAATTGATATATTTTCATGAAATAAAACAAAATTCAATCATATATCAAAAACCAATTGATATGTAGACTCAGATACCTTTGTGACGGCAAACCAATCTTTGCTTAACAGTAAAGATTATGGAGCGCATAGACGCATAAAATACACAGAAAAGATGCAGAAATAGAGAAAATTACGTCCCCAGGGAGTGGGAGCGGATGTATTCAACAAACGTAGAGAATACCGTTCTCGTTCAGGTAGACATTGATGTCTTCCCGGATAATTGTTCCATGCAGTTTTTCGGGAACTGACGATATGATGCGGTTGATAAGAGCACCTGCGGTGTACTGAACCTTAATTTCGAACTGCTTGGCTGCTTTGTAAATCAGAAATGCCTCGTGGTTTAAGTCTCCTCCTGCATCAAGAGTGCAGAGAAGCGTTGCATCAAGCGAGTACATGAAAGCCAAGGCTTCCTTTGCCATTCTGATATTTTCATGAGCAGCCTTTTCAATTGTACTGACATTGGAACGGCTGGTCTGCAGAATATCAGCGATTTCCTGCTGAGTCTTGCCTTCCCGCCGGTACTGAAGGACAATTTTCTGACGGTCTGTTAGAAGTGAAGGCGCGGGCACAGTTTATCGTTTGGAAGCGGAAGTATAAAAAATTGAAGGAGGGCAGATTATCTGCGGATAATAGTATGCGGACGGCCGCCATTCAGTACGCGGGTGAGTTCACCCGGAACATGGCCGTTGACGATTTTGATTTCCTTGAGGTTACGCGCATGGGAAAGAATCTCAACTGCTTTGAACTCTAAGACCATATCCTCCATCCGGGCATCGATGAGTTCAGCAGCAGTGATGTCGGCAATGAGTTCTGCATCGTCATACAGTGCCGGGTTTTTATCAAAGAGACCGTCACAGTTTTTGACTAAGATACAGGACTTGGCGCCAAGGACATCGGCGGCAACAACTGCTCCTGAATCGGTACGGTACTGCGGAAGAATGCCTGACTCCGGCGGGAGTTCATAGAGACCATACGGCGGTGTGCCGGCAGCAACCGGAAGAACACCCATCCTCATCATGGAGGGGATATCCAGAAGCGAGGTGTTGGAGATGAACTCAGCTCCGGCATCGGCAAGCATGACTGAGAGCATGAGAGCATTCTGTTCGCTGACCTTGGCAGAAAGCGAGGCAAGAACTCCGGTCGGCATACCAAGTTCGATACCGATGTCTAAGATATGGCGGGTACGCACCCCCCCGCCGGTCATGAGCATCATCTGGTGATGCGGAACCAAAGCACGGATTTCATCCACCAGCGGCAGAACGGCTGCTGCACCGTAATCGATGACACCGTGGCCGCCGATTTTTATGATATTTAAGTCAGGCGCAATACGTTTGGGGACAATAGCATCCTGTCCGGCGAGCAGACCGCTCCGGGAGAGAGTCTCTCCTTTAAGACCGGAATGAATACTCTTTCGTTTATGCTGCGTAATTTTCATAAAAAATAAGGGGGTTTGGAGAATATAATACCTTCAGTGACGCTGATGGCCGTGTTCGCATTCGTCCATGGGTTCTAAAAGAACAATTTCCGCACCAACATCAGCTACAATTGCTTCCAGTTCGTTTTTGCGGAAGTGACTGGCATCGAATTTAATTTCGGAGCGCGGACCGGTGATAGCAACGATGCGGAAGCGCGGTTCCTGCTGTTCCGGGCTGTGCTTATTTCTTTCACGGATGTAGATTTTCGTTTTCATAAATTTTGAAACCCCTAAATGAGAATACAATATACCAATTGGTTTTCAGAGTTAATATAATTGATTATCAAAATAAAACCCCCACCCCCAAATTAATATCATCAGAGGTTAATACGATACTCATGGAAAAATCAGAAGAGATGTTTCAAAAAGTCCTCGATGCGTCAGAAATCAGAGGAGCAATAACCTGTGCAGAGGCCACAGCTCTTTGCAGAATCTACCAGTTTGATATGGTGGCGTTCTGTGAGTTCTGTGACAAGACCGGTATCAAATTCAAAAAATGCCAGTTCGGGTGTTTTGAATAAAATACCCACCGTTTTTAATCAAAAGTGCGCGATATGGACATTCTCTGAAAAGTGCAGAAAAAATACCTGTAGGCACATATAGTTAACAAATCTGATTTGACAACAATATGTCATATTACCAACTGATTTTCGCAATGATGTTAATTTACACCAGTTGATTATCTAATGTTTTATTTAACTTGAGTGAAGGTTAATATAGCCCAATTCAAACCTAAATGTATACGAGGTTTACTTAACATGGCTGATTTAAAGTATGTTCAGAGCACCTGCCCGTACTGCGGTTCAGGTTGTTCCTTTAACCTTGTTGTCAAGGACGGAAAAGTCGTGGACACTGCTCCATACACCCGCTCCCCAGTCAACGAAGGTAAACTTTGTCCGAAGGGCAACTACGCCCACGAGTTCGTTAACTCTCCGGACCGTTTAACCACTCCGCTCATCAGAAAAGACGGAGTACTTGTCGAGGCATCCTGGGATGAGGCAATTGCCTACATCGCAGAGAACTTCAAGAAGTACCAGCCGTCCGAGCGCTGCTGTCTCTCTTCTGCACGTGTCTCCAACGAAGACAACTATGCAATGATGAAGTTCGCCCGTGGTGTTTTCAAGACCAACCACATTGACCACTGTGCACGTCTCTGTCACTCTTCCACTGTTGCAGGTCTTGCAGGTTCCTTTGGATCCGGTGCAATGACCAACAGCATTCCAGACATTGCCGAAGCAAAGTGTATCTTCATCATTGGATCCAACACCTTCGAGCAGCACCCGTTAATCGGACGCCGCGAGGTTATGGCAAAGAAGAACGGTGCAAAGTACATCTACGCAGACCCGCGCAGAACCATCACCGGCAGTCCGGCAGATCTCTTCCTCCAGTTCAACTCCGGAACTGATGTCGCACTCTTAAACGGTTTAATGCACGACATCATCTTAAACGGATGGGAAGACAAGGAGTTCGTTGAGAAGCGTACCAAGGGATACGAAGAACTCAAGGAACTTGTCATGCAGGACAAGTACTCTCTCGAGAACGTTGCAAAGATTACCGGCCTGAAAGCAGAAGACATCCACACTGCAGCAGACTGGATTGCAAACTCCGGCGGATGTGCATTAATCTACTCCATGGGTATCACCCAGCACACTGTTGGTGTTGATAACGTTCACGCATGTGCAAACCTCCAGATGCTTACCGGAAACCTTGGAAAGCCGGGATGCGGTGTTAACCCGCTCCGTGGTCAGAACAATGTTCAGGGTGCATGTGATATGGGAGCACTCCCGGTCAACTTCTCCGGATACCAGAAGGTTACCGACGAAGCAGCACACAAGAAGTTCGAAGAAGCATGGGCATTCCCGGACGGAATTGCACCGATGCAGAACGGATACGAAGTCACTGTCATGATGAACGTTCTCTGCGACAACCCGGGAGAACTCAAGTGTATGTACATCATGGGAGAAAACCCGCTTCTCTCCGACCCGGACTTAAACCACGTCAAGCACGCATTCGAGAACCTCGAGTTCGTTGTTGTCCAGGATATCTTCTTAAACGAGACCTGTGAATACGCAAATGTTGTCCTTCCGGCAGTCTGCTACGCAGAGCGCGACGGAACCCAGACCAACACCGAACGCCGTGTCCAGCGCTGGAGAAAGGCACAGGAAGCACCGGGACAGGCAATCGACGACTGGAGAATCATCGCAAAGATTGCAGCAGCCATGGGCTACGAAGAGCAGTTCAAGTGGGAATCCTACTCTGAAGTCTTCGACGAGATGGCAGCACTTACCCCGCAGTACGCAGGTATGAACTACGAGAGACTCGAAGGTCCGGACGGACTCCACTGGCCGTGCAAGACTGCAGAGGACCCGGGAACCCCGATTCTCCACAAAGAGAAGTTCTTAACCGCAGACGGACTTGGTGTCTTCTTCCCGGCAGAATGGCAGGAGCCGGCAGAGGTTCCGGATGAGGAGTACCCGTACGTCTTCACCACCGGACGCTGTCTCTTCCACTGGCACACCGGAACTATGACCCGCCGCAGTGAAACCCTCGACCACGAGGTTCCGACCGGATGGATTGAAATCAACGAAGAGGATGCAAAAGAACTCGGTATCGTCGACGGTGAACTCGTCAACGCAACCACCCGCCGTGACACTATCCAGGTCAAGGCAAGAGTTACCCCGACCATCCGCAAGGGAACCATGTTCATGCCGTTCCACTTCATCGAGTGCCCGGCAAACAACCTGACTCACAATGCACTCGACCCGGTCTGTAAGATTCCGGAGTTCAAGGCATGTGCAATCAAAGTCACCAAGATTGAGGGAGGCAACTAAAAATGTCTGCAAAAGGCGATATGTTCTATGCATGGACAAAAGTCGACGGAATTCAGGGAGAATGCGGAGGAGCTGTTACCTCTATCCTGAAGTACCTGCTTGACGAGAAGGTTGTCGATGCAGTATTAACTGTCCAGAAGGGACAGGATCTCTACGACCCAACCCCGGTCGTTATCACTGACTCTGCTGACTTAGCAAAGTCTGCAGGTTCCCTCCACTGCGGAACCCTGCTTCTTCCAAAGCTCATCAAGAAGTACCTTGACGGCGCACGCGACATGAAGATTGCAGTCACCTGCAAGGGATGCGATGCAAAGGCAATGTACGAACTTGCAAAGCGCAACCAGATTAACATGGACAACATCGTTATGATTGGTCTCAACTGCGGAGGTTCCGTCAGTCCGACCGTTGCACGCAAGATGATTGCCGAGAAGTACGGTATCAACCCGAACGATGTCGTAAAGGAAGAAATCGACAAGGGACAGTTCATTGTCATCACCAAGGACGGCGAACACAAGGGCATCAAGATTGATGAGCTTGAGGAAGAAGGCCTTGGACGCAGAAAGAACTGCCAGCGCTGTGAGACCAAGATTCCAAGACAGTGTGACATTGTCTGCGGAAACTGGGGTGTCATGGGAGACAAGGCAGGAAAGGCAACCTTTGTTGAAGTCTGCTCCGAGAAGGGTGCAGCAGTCTTTGACGGTGCAGTAAAGGCAGGCGTTATTGAGACCTGCGCACCGGAAGCAAAAGGACTCGAAATCCGCGCAAAGATTGAGAAGACCATGATTAACAGGGGTAAGAAGGGACAGGATGAACAGTTCGGAGCTCTTGGAGAGGGAACTGAGCGTCTCCAGTACATCATGGCAGAGACCTCCCGCTGTATCAAGTGCTACGGCTGTATCGAAGCATGTCCGATCTGCTACTGTGTCGAGTGTTCCACCAAGAAGCCGCACTTAGTTAAGCCGGGAATCCTCCCGCCGGACTTCATGTTCCAGATGATTCGCTTCGCACACATCGCAGACTCCTGTGTCAACTGCGGTCAGTGTTCCGATGTCTGTCCAATGAACATCGAAAACTCTCTCTTCATGCACGCACAGCAGGTTGAGCTTGAGAAGATGTTCGGCCACACCCCAGGTCAGGACATGGAACTCCCAGTCCTTGCATTCGCAGAAGAGGCAGACGAGCGTGCAAGACTTAATGCAACCGGCTCTGACATGATCTTCGAGAATGTCTTCGGCGAACAGTAAGTAACCAGCGTATAACTACGGGATAAACCTCATCCCAATAGGCAATAGAGGAGGAGGTACACCACTCCTTCCAACAGCTATTTTTTTGTATTTTCTCTCTATGCAGAGAGATGTTTTCGCACATTATTATACAGGCCTTTTCCAGCATGCGATTGACAGGTCTGGATTTACCGAGAAGACATTGCACAAACAGCAGTGTGTATTCTGTGCGGGATAGAGAAAAGAACAGAGATACCTGATTATATTCCAGAAAAGAGCAATCCAGAATAGATAATAATACTGAGAGAATTGCGGGAAAAAAAGATAAAAGAGAGAGTAAGTTATGTTACTCTTTCAGAGTGTAGAGGTGGCCGTAAACGACCTCGCCCTTGCTCTTCGGGTGGCGCTCGCCGAGGTCACCGATGAAGACGTTGAAGACGTGCTTCTCGCCGTCGACTTCGATTTCTCTCTCTTCGATCTTCTTGAAGCCTGGCATCATGACATCGCATCCGCCAAAGACATAGATTTCTCCTTTGACCATCTGTCCACCGACACGGCGGTGTGCCTTGCCCTTGATGATGATGGTTCCGCCTTCTGCGTGGGTACCGACGTGGATATCTGCGTTACCCTCAACGATGATGGTTCCGCCGTTCATGAAGGTACCAAGGTCGGATCCGACGTCGCCCTTGACGCGGATAGTTCCGCCCTGCATACCTCTCCAGTCACCGCGGTATGCGGCTGCAAGGTAGTTCCATGCACGGCCTTCGATGATGAATTCTCCGCCCTTCATCTGAAGTGCAGAGAAGGAACGGACATCTCCCTTAACGGTGAGCTTTCCGCCTTCCATCCATGCTCCGGTGAACATGTCTGCGGTACCGTTGACGACAACTTCGCCTGCGGTCATCCATGCACCGATGTACTTGCATTTGTCAGTACCTGCACCGTTTACGACAATCTTAGTGTCTGCTGCGGTTGCACCTGCTGCGCCTGCAATCTCGAACCAGTCGCCGAGGACATAGTTGCGCTTACCCTCAGCACACGGGAGTGCTGCAATCTCTTCTGCGTTCTTTCCTGCGAACTTGTCCGGGGTAACGCTCTCACACTCAAGGTAGAGGCCCGGGACTTTCTTTAAAGTAATGGTGACAGTATCCATGTTTAAGCCTCCTCAATCTCAATGACGTGCGGGTGCGGGACGTAGTGGTGTGCGACATCGTAGTTCTCGAGGTTGATGGAGTAGTACTTTAAGAACTTCTCGCTGACATCGTGGAGAACCTGCTTGTTCTCCGGAACCTTTGCGTCGACCCAGTAGGTCTCCTTAACGACCGGGTTTGCTTCAAGAACAACACCGTTCTCGACGCACTTGACTCCATCCTTGAAGAAGTAAGCTGCCTTGGAGAGGGCGTTCTCGAGCTCGATTCCCTTCGGCATGTTGTCCGGGTTGATGTCGTAGACAGCAACGTTTGCGTTCATGCCTGGTGCAAGACCTCCGAAGGTGCTTCCGAGACCAAGGACCTTTGCCGGTGCGGCACGGGTCATCTGGGAGAGCTCGTAGAGGGAAATCTCGCGGTCAATCTCTGCGAGGGTGGTTGCATCGATAACCTTGCTGGACCACTTGAATCCGTTCAGTTCTGCGTCACGGTACTCTTTGTCCATGAGCCATGCGTATACACGCGGGTAGCGGGTGAACGGACCTGCATTCGGGTGGTCAGTGGTGATCATAGTGCGCATCATGTCCTTTGCGTAGAGTGCAATTTCAAGACCGATTGCCCACTGCATCTCACAGACCTTAACGTTCTTGCCGTAGATGTACGGGACAACACCAGCTGCAGTCTCGAGTTCAACATCGACGTTTGCCCACTTGAGGTGGTTGAGTGCACTGAGGTGGTACTCGAACGGACCGTCTGCGGTCATAGTGGTGGTCTCGTCAAGGGTGACGTTACCGGTATCGATGGTGATGTTCTCCTGCTTGTTGACGTAGTCCATGACTTCCTTTGCCTTAGACTCGAAGTCTGCCCAGGTAGTTCCTCCGTAGGAGTGGAACTGTAAGTGGGTGTGGTGAAGGACGGTGTCACGGCCGAATGCGTTGTTTGCCTTGTGACCCTCTGCGATCTTTAAGGAGTCGAGAGTGGTGGTGTAGTTGCCCGGGTTTCCAAGGTTGTTGGAGTGGAGGTGGACGGAGTGCGGGAGCTTTAAGTGCTCGTTGGTTGCGATAAGTCCGTCGATGATCTCCTTCGGGGTGATTTCGAAGTACGGAACCGGGTCGTTAACGGTCATACAGTTGAGACCCCATCCCCATGCTTCGGATCCTCCTGGGTTGACACACTTGATACCGTATCCCTTAGTCTGGCGGAGGACCCATGCAACGTATGCTGCTGCATTGTCAAGTTCGCCGTTCTTGAGGTACTCGAACATGAACCAGTTGTTTCCGAAAACCGGAAGTGCTGCTTCGTCCTGGATCGGAGTGTCACGGATTTCCTCGTGCACGTGGCGTGCGTAGAGTGGCGGCATTGCTGCTTCCATGAGGAAGGCGAATCCCATACGGGCGTACTCGTATCCGGTCTTGAAGACGGTCGGAATGGAGAAACCACCCTCAATGTGGGTGTTTGGTCCCATCTTTGCAGAGCAGCGCTCTCCAAGGCGGAACTTGTCTTCCGGACGGTACCAGCGGCCGAGGTTGACCTTCGGTCCTGCAACGTGGGTGTGGACATCAACTGCGCCTGCCATGACGGTCTTGCCGGCTGCGTCGATAACGGTTGCGCCGTTTCCGACAGACTCGACAATCTTGCCGTCTTTAATGCAGACATCTGCAACTTCGCCCTTGAGTCCAGAGACAGAGTCGAAGACGTGACCGTTCTTGATGATAATTTCAGTCATGTTTAGGCCTCCTGTTTCTCGAGGTATTCAAGGTACTCTGCTGCGTCCTTGCATCCTGCTTCTGCGAGGATCTCGTCAACGCGCTTGTTGATGCGCTGGAAGACTTCCTCATCAGTTAAGACACCTTCCGGTGCGTCAATGACCTTTCTGGTGTCGATTGGGACGTTGTCCATACGGTAGCAGCATCCGCCGACTTCAACACCGACGATTGCAACAGGGATGTGCAGGTCAGACAGTTCGGTCGACATACAGATGTGCGGGTCGAGGGTAATTGTCGGAATGTGTGCCATTCTGCGGGTTGCCTCGAACGGGAAGTGTGCTGCAAGGTCACTTGCAATAACCATACATGCATCGACTTCGTGGCGGACCAGTAAGTCGACGGAGGTGGTCTCTCCCGGGTTGTGGCGTGCAGTGGTGAGTCTGGATAAGTCGCATGCGAACGGGTATCCGTACTGCCATCCGAGAACCTGACCTGCACCGGTAACGTTGTAGTGACCGCGCATTGCAATCAGAGTTGCCTTGGTGTAGTCGTTTAAGTCACGGATGAAGTTAATACCTGCATCGATGTTGTGGTTTCTTCCAAGGGTGTGGGTAAGTCCCATTCCGAAGAAGAGAGTGACGAAACGGCCGCCCTTACAGATGTCGATGAGCTCCTGGAGTTTCTCTCTTGGAACACCGCCGACTTCGTCCGGGATTTCTTCTCCACGGAGGAGAGTTCTGAGTGCGTCGAAGACTTCGTAGTCGTAACTCTGCTTGATGCGGACGAAGTGGTCTGCAACTTTTGCAGTGTCAGTCTCACGGCAGTCGACACAGATGATCTTTCTACCCTTCTGACCCTTTGCGGAGAAGAATCCGCGTGGGAAGATAGAGTATCTGGACATGTGTCTCGGGTGTGCGTGTGCCGGGTTGCATCCCCAGAAGATGATGCGGTCTGCACGGTTCTTGACTTCTCCTAAGGTACAGGATGGAACACCAGTATCCTGGATTGCAAGGAGGGATGATCCGTGACAAACGGTTGCACAGTTGTCGACGACACCACCGATCTTCTCGGCGAGGACGTTTCCTTCTGCAATTGCCTCACAGTTGGTGGAGGACCAGCCGTACATTAATGGCTTCTTTGCTTTCAGAAGGGTCTTTGCGGTAAAGTCGATTGCCTCGTCGTAGGAGACGTCTTTGTAGGTTCCGTCTGCCTGGCGCATACGCGGTACGACAACACGGCCCGGGTTTCCGACGTGAAGGTACTTTTCTGCACCGATTGCACAGGCGTTTCTAACCTGTTCGATTCTCTTTCCGTCGTCGCTGACGTCGACTTCAAGGTCATCGCAAAGGGTACCGCAGAAGGTACAGATTACGTTTTTGATACATTTAGTCATAGTGTGGGTCTCCTACGTATTCCAGACCGCACTTCTCGTGCATGAGTTTGACTGCGCTTTCAATCTTTGCTTCCGGAGCCGGCTCAATGAGACAGTCGAATCCGCAGAAGCATGGTTCACCGGTAGAGTAGGTGTAGGATGGAACAACGATGTTTGCCCATGGTCCCATCGGGATGTGTGCAAGTCCTGGGTAGAGTCCCTGGCGTGCTCCGATTGCCTTTAAGACAACAGTTCCTGCTGCGCTGGTTACTCTGACGTTGGTGTTCTTGTTGATTCCGAGGGTCTTGAAGTCCTCGTCGTCAAGTTCGATGACACTGCATGCGTCAAAGTAGCCCTGGGAGGTCTTTCCGGTTTCGATTGCGACACCCTGCTTGATTTCGGTACAGGTGACAACGCTTACAATGATTCCGTTGCCGTACTTTCTCTCTCCGCCTTCCTTCTTTGCCTGAAGGGTGAGGAGGGAAGAGTACTCAGTGGTTGCGCCGACAAGGTGCGGCTTGGACCAGTCTTCGAAGTCTTCCTTCTCAAAAAGGTTGACCAGTGGGGAGGGAGTGCCCGCTGTCATATTATAAACCTCTTCTCTTTCTTTCTTCTGCAATCGGGGACGGACCAATTGCCTTGACAGTGTCGATAACATCGTTGACGACAACTGCCCATTTTGCTCCTTCAGATGCAGAGACGAAAGTCATTCTGAATCTGCGGTGTTCGATACCCATGTT
>JAGARL010000225.1 GCA_017622255.1 Methanocorpusculum sp. | reverse complement strand
GGTTCCGGCGCAATCCGCATCGGTCAGGGCATTGAGTTCGACTACTGTACCGTGCACGCGGTCCAGTCCTTACGCGAAGAAGGCGTTGAGGTCCACATCGTAAACAACAACCCGGAGACCGTCTCCACCGACTTCGACACCTCCGACCGCCTCTACTTCGAGCCGATGCAGCTCGAAGATGTCGTCCACATCTTACGAAAAGGCGACTACGATGGTGTTATCGTCCAGTTCGGCGGTCAGAACTCCGTCAACCTCGCAATCCCGATTCAGGAAGAGCTCAAGCACTTCAACTTAAAGACCAAAGTGCTCGGCACCGCCCCGGACAACATGGATATCGCAGAGGACAGAAACCGCTTCAGCGTCCTCCTGGAAAAAGACGGCATCCCGTCCCCGGCAAACGGCTCTGCATACTCGGAAAAGGAAGCCTACGACATTGCCGCGAAGATCGGCTACCCGGTCTTAGTCCGCCCAAGCTACGTCCTTGGAGGACGTGCCATGGAACTCGTCCACGACGAACTCCAGCTCCAGACCTACATCAAAGAGGCAGTTCGTGTCTCCAACACCCACCCGGTCTTAATCGACCGCTACCTCGACAACGCAACCGAGCTTGATGTCGATGCAGTCTGTGACGGCGAGTCGGTCTTAATCGGCGGTGTCATGGAACACATCGAAGAGGCCGGTGTCCACTCCGGAGACTCCGCCTGTGTCCTCCCGACCCAGACCTTAACCCCGGAGCAGGTCGAGCAGGTCAAAGAGTACACCAGAAAGATTGCCCTCTCCTTAAACGTCATTGGTTTAATCAACATCCAGTACGCACTCCACGACGGAACCATCTACGTCCTTGAGGCAAACCCGCGTGCCAGCAGAACCGTCCCGTTCGTCTCCAAAGCAACCGGACTGCCGCTCGCAAAGATTGCCGCCAAAGTCATGCTCGGCAAGAAGCTTTCCGAGCTCGGCTACCAGGAGAAGGAAATCAAGCACGTCGCAGTCAAGGAAGTTCTGCTTCCGTTCTCCAAGCTTCCGGGAGTTGACCCGATCTTAGGTCCGGAGATGAAGAGTACGGGAGAAGTTATTGGTATCGACTATGACTTCGGCCGCGCTTTCTACAAGGCATCCCAGGCAGCAGACAACACGCTCCCGCTTGCTGGAAACGTGTTCATCTCGGTTACCGACTCCCAGAAGCCGGAGATTCTCCCGATTGCAAAGAAGCTCCATGAGCTTGGCTTCACGCTCTACGGAACCGTCGGCACCGTCCGCTACATGGAAAGCCACGGTGTTCCGATGTCTCTGGTCCGCAAGGTCCAGGAAGGATCGCCTAACATCATCGACATGATTCGCGGCGCAGACGTTGACTTAGTCATCAACACGCCGGGAGACAAGAACGCACGTCAGGACCACTTCCAGATGATGCGGGCAACCATCGACTACTCGATTCCGTATGTGACAACCATCTTCGGCGCAGAGGCGGCAGCCCTTGCTATTGAGTCGATGAAAAATAACGAGATTACTATCGAGCCGCTGTCTCACTACCACAGCGCATAACCCCTTCCGGGTTTTCTTTTTTTACTCGCCGACTGTACATCCGGCGGTTCGCACCGGAAATAGTGAAAAAAAGTATGGTATGTTATTCTTCGCCGCGGGCTTTGCGTGCTGCTTCTTTTGCCGCACGGTTCTCCACCCACAGCTCATCTGCACGGCGTCCCCAGTCTTCAGAAACCTTCTGACACTTGGCGGCTAAATCGTGCACATCCTCCGGAGCCTGCACATCAGTGGACTTTGCGCCGGACTTTTCCACCATCTCAACTAACTTGTGCGGATTGTCGAGACACGGGCAGGGGCGTAAGTGGTTCTTATTGAACGGCTGGTTTTCCCGATACTGCATAAACAGCGGAGACTTGTATGCTTCAAGGAGGGTTTTTTCTCTGATGTTCGAGTCCGAGTAGTGGATAAAGGCGCACGGCTCGATATCGCCGTTTGCATTGATGTGGAGATAGAATCTTCCGCCGGCAACGCATCCGTCGACGTACTCTCCGTCATTCCAGAAATCGAGGGCAAAAATCGGTCTGGTCTCCCGGATGTGGCGGACAAAGCGGTACATATGCTCTCTCTGCTCCGGTTTTGCAATCAGCTCAGGCACTGCGTCCTTTCCGACCGGCATGTAGGTAAAGAACCAGGCAAACTTTGCGCCCTTTGCAATCATATCGTCGATGAACTCGT
>JAGARL010000224.1 GCA_017622255.1 Methanocorpusculum sp. | reverse complement strand
GGAAGAGTTGACCAGATGCCGGTCATCGACAACGACGGCAGACTTTCCGGCATGCTCTTTGACCGCGACGTCATCCGCGCACTCTTCGAATAAGTACAATATCAGCAGGCGTTTCCCGCAGCAGCGGATATCTTCTGAGAGGATATCCTCTCTGTTTTCTTTTTTCCTCAATCAGAAGATATATTAAGATTATAAACCTATTTTCTAGTATGTCTAAACCAATTCTTTACGATTTCTTCGCAACCTGGTGCGGTCCGTGCAGAATCCAGAGCCCGATTATCCACCAGCTCGAAGAGCGGCTTGCCGATAAAATTGAGGTGAAGATGGTTGATGTTGATGAGCATCCGGATCTCGCAAACAAGTACAGCATCAGTGTCGTCCCGACATTAATTATCGAGAAGGATGGAAAAATCGTTCACCGCCGCGAGGGGGTTACTGACGAAGTTACTCTTATCGCACTCTTAGAACCGCTTTACTAAATACAACATCCTTTTTTTGTGACAGCGCCTATATGTCTATATGAGTTCTGTTACTGTTTCCATTATCGGTTTTACCTACCGCCCGTGCGGTCCGTTCCCGTGTAATGATGAGAGAACCTGCGGACTTTCCGAGTGTTTTGAAAAGGAAAAGCTGTCCTTCGCCTACCCGGCATTAGAAAGAGCACTTGCAGAGAAGTACGGAGAGAAGGTTTCCCTCGAGCTTGTTTCTCTGGATAAGGAGATTCCGGAGTACGTAAAGGAGTTAGTTGCAAAAGAGCACCCGCCGCTTCCAATCGTGTTAGTAAACGGCGAGCTTGTTCCGGTAGGAGCAATCTCTGTCCCGAAGATTTCTGAATATATCGATATCGCGCTGATGAAGCACTAATCCCCCTCTTTTTTCTGCTGCAGAGCAAGAGTTAAATCCCTGCAGCACATACAAAAGCACCGCAACAAAATTGGTTGGTGTTAAATGACTGATAAACGGGTTCTTACCATTCAGGATATTTCCTGTTTCGGCCAGTGTTCTTTAACCGTAGCGCTTCCCATTATTTCAGCATGCGGAATTGAGACTGCAGTGATTCCTTCTGCTGTTCTCTCCACGCATACCAGCGGCTTTACCGGATATACCTGCCGCGATTTGGCAGAGGATATTCCAAAGATTCGTGATCACTGGATGGAAACAGGTATCAGGTTCGATGCTGTCTATACCGGATATCTGGGGACTCCTGAGATGATTGCTGATGTTCTGTCCATCATGCGCGAGCTTGGAACGGAAAACAGCATCAATATTGTTGACCCGGCGATGGCTGACGAGGGAGTTCTCTATCCGGCATTCGATATGATCTATGTGGAAGAGATGAAGAAACTCTGTGCCGCAGCAGATATCATCCTCCCGAATATTACCGAGGCTTGTATGCTTACCGGCATGGAGTTTAAGACAGAGTATGACGAGGCATACATCCAGGAGCTCCTGGCAAAACTCAAAGAGCTTGGTGCAAAGACGATTATCTTAACCGGTGTCGGATATCAGCCGGGAAGAACCGGAGTTCTGGTTGCGGAAGGAGAGAAACAGTCGTACTACGAACATCACAGAATCGAGAAAGGCTGTCACGGAACAGGCGATGTTTATGCATCCACCTTTGTCGGTGCACTGGTTCGCGGAAAGGATGCCTTTACCGCGGCAAAGATTGCGGCAGACTATACCGTCCGCTGCATCGAACTGACCAAAGAGGATACCGAACACTGGTATGGCGTGAAGTTCGAAAAGGCAATGCCGGAACTGATTTCCGCAATCTATTCGGCATAATATCCTCATCTTTTTTGGACCTCAGCACAACTAATCTGAGGTTTTTCCAGAATTATCCAAAAAGAATTATATCATCCCGTCAGAGTTATTGGTATGTCTGCGGGAGAGTACTGTGCACAGTTTTTGTCAACCGATAAAGCAGTCCGTGATGCGGCGGCAAAAAAGCTTGGAAGCATGGGAAAGGAGGGAGCATATGCTGTTCTCCCGCTCCTTTCTGCAGAGGACTGGGTGTTTCGCTACCGTGCATGCGAGGTTATCGGTCTCTCCTGCTGTTTTGAACTCGCAAACCGTATTGTCCCGCTTCTTTCCGATGCGAACGCGGAAGTCCGCCGTATGGCAGTGCAGAGTCTTGCGAAAATCGGCAACGCAGAATATGCGGACTATCTTCTGCCGCTGACAGAAGATGAGAGTTCTGCAGTGGTCCGCGAAGCATACAGGATACTGCAGAAATGGAAAAAAGACTGACTGAAAAATCAGTCAGTGGACATGGCTTCAACCGGGTTCAGGTTTGCCGCCTTCCATGCCGGATAGAGACCGGAAATCAGACAGACAACCAGACCGACGGCAACGCCGAGCGGGACGTATGAGAGGACGGATACGGAAAACATTGCGGTAAACTCCAGTCCCATAATCATCATAAAGATTGGTGAGACTATCAGTGCCATGACAACGCCGAGAACGGATCCAATCAGACCAATCAGTCCTGCTTCATAGAGGAACATCTGCAGAATCTGACTGCGGTATGTTCCGATACTCCGGAGAATTCCCACCTCGCGGGTACGCTCTTTTACGCTCATCAGCATAACGTTCGTGATAGCGACGGCGGCGACCAGCAGGGAGATTGCAGAGATGATGGTCGTAAACAGCGAGCTCATGTTCATCAGCTCATCGAAGATGTCCATGAGTTCATAGGAGTTGATAATCATCACCGTGTTGTCGGAGTCCTTGTCCTCCTTGCCGTTCATCTTCTTCTCAATGGCGGCATCAATGTTGGCAAGCTCAAGCGGGTCCTGCGCCTTGATGATAATCTTGTCGTAGAGTCCGTGGTTGTTTCCAACGATGGAAGTGTACCATTCGGTGGTTCCAAGCACCGCGCTGTCAGTGGAGATGCCGAACGTAAGCATACCGGTGTTCTCCATGATACCGACCACGCGGCAGGTAATCTCCTGACCGTTTATGCCGAGGAAGGAGATGCGGCTTCCGATACGCAGGTCGTTGTCTTCGGCAAACTGTTCGCCGACGATAACATTGGTTCCTCCTTTCGGCCAGGTGCCGGAGACAAGGGTTACCAGACTTGACATGTCATTGGAATCCAGACCGTACACCGAGGCAAAGGTCATCTCTTTGCCGATAGTTACCGGTTTCTGCGATGAGTAATAGGGAACAAGGTCATAGCCTTTGGTAACCGATTTGGTTGCAGACTCGATGTTTCTGATATCCTTTTCAGAAAAACCGACAGCCGTTGCTCCGCCGACAACCTTCTCGCCGAGCGGGGAGAGAGTGAACGTGTCTGCGGTGTCGGAAATCATGTTGTTCATCTCGTCAGTAAATCCGGCACTCACCATTCCCATGGCGCAAATCGCAAACACACCGATGACGATTCCAATCATCGACAGAATGGTTCTGAACTTGTTCAGCTTCAGGTTGCGAAGTGCCAGAGATACAATCATCGGCGAGTAAATCTTCTGCCAGAGGGTTTTCTCATCATTCTTCGGCAACAATCTCACCATCCCGAATGATAATTACGCGGTCTGCATACTCAGCGGTTTCCGGATTGTGGGTAACCATAACCAGTGTTCTTCCCTGTTTGTGCAGGTCGCTTAGAATTTCCATAATCTGCGTACTCATCTTGGAGTCGAGATTTCCCGTCGGCTCATCGCAGAGAAGGAAGGTCGGGTCATTTGCCAGAGCGCGGGCAATGGAGACACGTTGCTGCTGACCGCCGGAGAGTTCGTACGGCGTATGCTGCATCCGATCTTCGGTAAAGCCGACCATGGTCAGGAGTTTTTTCACGCGCTCGGAGTGGTCGCGCTGTCCGTATTTTAAAATCAGCGGATACTCGACATTCTCATATGCGGTAAGCAGGCTGATTAAGTTGAACTTCTGGAAGATGAAGCCGATGGTATTTAAGCGGTGTTCAGTCAGCTCATCATCCGTCATGTCGGTAGTGGAGACTCCGTTGATTTTAATCGTTCCGGAGGTCGGGACGTCAAGACAGCCGATCATGTTCATGAGCGTGGACTTTCCGGAACCCGATGGTCCCATGATAGCCACGAACTCGCCGCGCTTAACCGAGAAGTTTACATGGTTGAGAGCAACGACATCTCCTGCCTTCATCTGATAGACTTTGGAGACGTCGATTAACTCAACAACAGGAGCATCATCCATGATATACTCCGTTACTTCTGCTCTTTCTTCGGAATCAGGTTCCCTTTCTTCCAGATAAGGAAGACTGCTCCGCCGATGATGAGGATTAAGAGGACGACAGCAATTCCTGCGGCAACCGGATTGCCTCCGGATACGGCAGAACCTGCAGACTGCACTGCAGAGATGCTGACGGTCTCTTCCTGAACATAGGTGTTTCCGTTGTCATCCTTGTAGGTGAAGATGAGGTCAAGAGAATCCGACTCCGGGTTGGTGAAGGTTAATTCAAACTCGGATAAGCCGTCTGCATCAAGGGAGCCTACGACAAAGACCGGGTACGGCTGCAGAGGTTCTGCCCCGTTCAGGGAGACAACCAGTCCTTTTGCGGTCTGCAGACCTGCGTTGTTGACATCGCCTGTAATTGTGGTGTAGGAGGCGCCGGAGGTGATTTCGATGTTGTTTACAAACAGCTCAGCGCCGGTTTTCAGTTCTCCGCCTTCAACCGGGATGGTAAGAGTGTCAGTGTGCCAGTTTGCACCGTTCTTATAGCTGACATCAAGGTTGATGGACTCGGTTTTTTCCGAGGTGATGACAGTTAAGAAGACGTCACTGGATGCTCCAGGGGCTATTGCTCCGGCAAAGACCATTCCTTCCTCACAGGAAACACCCTCACCGGATGCGGTGACAACTACCGAGTCAATCTGGTTTGCGCGGAGGTTTCCAATTGAGAGACCGACAATCTGCGTGGTATCCGGTTCAAAGACTTCCGGACGCTCAGTGACGGAAAGGGAAACTGATTTGCTGTCAACAGTAACTGCGAACGGGTATTTGATAAAAGTATTCTGAATGTTATTGGATAATTCGATTGAGAGGGACGGATAGAACGTTCCTTCGACATCATTGGCGGTGATTGGGAAGGTGAGCGTCATAGATTTTCCAACACCAATAGATCCCAGGGTTTTCAGTGCCGGGTGTGTAACCGATACTACGTCCCATGAGTCAGTAATGGCTACCTTATAGATGGTAAGCGGTGTTCCTCCGGTGTTCTGGAGAGTTACAACGAGCTGTCCGGTTTCTCCCGGCATCAGAGTGCTTGGTGTAAGCGAGAGACTTACATCACAGGACGGGTCAGTAACAGCAGCACTGCCTGCGCCGATGAAAAGAAGCGCAATTACTGCGGTTGCGAAGAGAAGTTTGAAACTGGAAGTTGATTTCATTTTTCTGTTTTATCTATGGTGTCATAACAGAATATATACTTTCCAGGAATGGAAAAATAGGAGGAGGAATAAGGAATTGTTATGCTTCTTTGAGGCCGCCCATTTCAACCGCGAAGGCTGCTTCTCCTTCCGGAAGGTTCGGGCTGTCTACGAGGCGCGCAATGCGTTTTCCGCCCTTGCTTTTGCGTAAGTAGATACGGAACGTTGCCGTGTGTCCGACAATATTTCCGCCGATTGGTCTGGTCGGGTCTCCGAAGAGAACACCCGGATTTGCCATGACCTGGTTGGTTACGATAGCTACGGCATTTAAGTCATCAATGAGTTTGAAGAGGTCATGCATGTGGCGGTTGAGCTTCTGCTGACGTCCGGCAAGGGTTCCGCGTCCGGCATACTCTGCACGGAAGAGACCGGTTAAAGAGTCAATGATAACCAGCTTTACCGGGCGGCCTTCTGCGGCCATCTGGTTTGCGAGGTCGCGGGCTGCATCGATTAAGAGCATCTGGTGGTCGGAAGAGTGCGCACGGGCAACGTGGATGTTTGCAAGGAATGTTTCTACCGGCGGGATTTCATAGTCTTCCGGAAGTTTGTCAAACTCAAGACCGTTTACCATCTGCTCGATACGCTCCGGGCGGAAGGTGTTTTCAGTATCAATATAGAGACATGAGCCGCCAAGGCCTCCAAGCTCCGGCGGAAGCTGACAGTTGACTGCCATCTGGTGAACAATCTGGGATTTTCCGGAACCGAACTCTCCGTAGACTTCCGTGATTGCCTGCGTTTCCAGACCGCCTTCCAGCATTTCATCAAACTCCGGAACAAGGGTTTTGAGCTTTAAGACATCCTTTCTGCGAAGCAGGATGTCAGTTCCGGTCTTGAAACTGCCGATATCAGCAAGTTCTCCTGCGGCACGGATAATCTTCTTTGCCGTGGTTTCTCCAATCTCGGTTGCTTCTGCCAAGTCTGCCGGGGTTGCCGTAGCGATTGATTCGACCGTTAAATATCCTGCCTCGCGAAGGCGGTCTGCGGTTGCCGGTCCGACTCCTGGTAAATCTTCAATTTCAATGGATGACATATCTTCTTTTCTCCTGTATCGTATGAGATATACTAATACATCTACCTTCGAGTATATAAACCCCTGACCGCGCGGTGCGAAAGTGCCCTACCCTCCTCAATTTTTCCAAAAATTCCGATCCGTACGACGGTTTGATTTGAGTTTAAACGATTTTGCATCGACTTTGAGCACTTTCGCGAAGGTCTGAAAATACGGCAGATTTGCAGCCGGAATCAGAGAATTGTTATATCTTTCAGACACAAAAATAAGAGTATGTACAAGGCATTTATCACCGATGTTGACGGGACGCTGACTGACGGGCGCCGCCGTCTTTCAACAAAGGCAGTTGAGGAAATCCGCCGCCTGATAGATGCTGATATCCCGATAGTTCTCGCTTCCGGAAACACGCTTTGTTTCTTAGACTGCCTCTCGCATATGATAGGGACTGACGGGAATGTGATTGCGGAAAACGGCGGGGTTTTCCGGAAAGGGTTTTTGGGAAAACGCACCGTTGCCGGAAACCGGGCGCTTTGTATGCAGGCGTACGAAAAAATCCGGGAAGCGGTTCAGCCGAAAGGAGATGAACTCCGGCTTTTCAGTTCCGAGCTTCGAAATTCCGACGTGGCATTCTCCCGCGATGTCTCGATAGAGCAGGTAAACGCGATTATCAAAGGAATGGATGTGGTAGCTGTCGATACCGGATTTGCAATTCACCTCCACACACCGGGACTCTCCAAGGGTGCGGCATTTGCCGCGCTTGCAAAAGAGATGGGGCTTTCCCCTTCCGAGTTCGTTGCGGCAGGAGATTCCGTAAACGATGTGTCTATGCTGAAGCTTGCCGGATTTTCTATTGTTCCGGCAAACGGAACAGCGGATGCAAAAGATGCCGCATCCGTGGTTCTTGATGAACCGTACGGAGATGCGGTCGCAAAAGCGCTTGCTGAATATTTCTGATTATCCCCGAAGGAAGCAGGCGCCGTCTCGGGAAAACTCGCCGTCTTTCCAGGCACAGACGCCGGACACAACCGTCAGCTCCGGGAAAAGTCCCTGCATTCCTTCATACGGCGTCCAGCCGCATTTGCTGTGCTGATTTTCTGCGGAGATGGAAACCGGAGAGTCCGCATAGAGGGCAAAATCCGCCCGTGCTCCTTTTACCAATGCCGGAGATTCGATTCCCAGAATCCGGTTCGGGTTCGTTACCGTTTTTTCCAGAACCGAACTCAGCGTGAGACGTCCTGCCTGTACCTCATTCATTAAGAGCGGAAGCATCGTCTCAACACCGGGAATACCGGACGGAGCGGATGCGAAATCCGCGGATTTTTCAGAAAGGGTATGCGGGGCATGGTCTGAGGCAATTGCGGAGATTTTATCAAATGCCGCATACAGGTTTTTTCGCTCGGCTTCTGTTCGAAGGGGCGGATTCATCCGCATATGCGTGTCTGCCGCATCGCGTGCGTTCTCGTACGAGAGGAAAAGATGATGCGGCGCAACCTCGAAGGTTGAACCCTCCCGCATTGCCGAAAATGATTCCGTACTGCTGATGTGGCAGTAGTGCAGTTTTGCCGATTCCGGTGCG
>JAGARL010000223.1 GCA_017622255.1 Methanocorpusculum sp. | reverse complement strand
GTCGGCGACAGCTTCACTATTGGAACGTACAACGGCAAAGCCCTCGAATGGGACGTCCTTGCTGTTGATAAGAAAAACGAAAAAGCTCTTTTAATCACGAAAGACATTGTCTCTCTTGTTCAGTTTAACACACTGGAAGAGAGCTCTGTATGGGGCGGAAGTTCAGTTCGTGACTGGCTTGCATCTGATTTCTTCTTCAATGCATTCTCTGATGAAGAACAGATGGATGTTCTGGAAACAGAAATCACTGCCGGCGGGACGTCAACGCTTGACCGTGTTTTCCTCTTAAGTGAAGGTGAAGCCAGTCAGTATTTTGAAGATGATAAGGCACGCCGCAGTAACTTTAACGGTGAGCTTGAAGACTGGTGGACATTAAGCGTTGGTGAGGACACATCTTCAGCAGTTGTTGTTCTTGGTGAAGGCTCTATCTTTCATGATGGATATGATGTGAAGAATTTTGAGGGAATCCGCCCTGCCTTCTGGCTTGACCTCTCAGCAGACGAAGAAGAAAACACATGAGGTGAACAAAAATGACATTATCAATCGCAGAAAACGTAAAAGTATCCTTTGACTACGCAAAGAACACCCTTGTCGGCAAGTGGGTTGACTGGCTTATCCTGATTGTCCTTACTATCATCCCGGTAGTCAACTTCATCGGTATCGGCAGATACCTGAAAATCTTCCGCGGTGAAGACCCAAGCATGGACGACATCGGAAAATGCTTCATGGACGGTCTCTTCGTCTTCGTAATCGGCTTCATCTATCTCATCATCCCCATGATTGTCGCAGTCATATTTGCCATCATCCCGATTATCGGATGGATAATTGACCTCGTAATCATGGTCGCAGCAGCCGCCCTCCTCATCCCGGCAGTCTACAACTTCGCCAACAAAGGATTCGGAGCAGCATTCGCAATCAAGGAAAGCATTGCAGAGATTAAGCAGATGGGCGTTGGAGCATACCTTATCTCCATTGTCGTCTTCATGCTCCTCTTCCTTGTAATCGCACTCTTAAACATCATCCCGGTAATTGGAACCATTCTTGGCTTCGTTGTCATGCCGTTCCTCCTTATCATGGGATTCAAGTACATCGCAAACCTGCTTGCATAAATTACACACACAATCATGAACCGGAAAATCATTATCACGGGTATCTTCTGTGTTATCCTGATGGTCTTTTCCGCAGGATGCATTGACCTCCCGTTTGGAGGTTCAGAAGATGAGGGAGGACTTTCCTCCCTTGCCGCTCTTGCCGCTCTCTCCGGCGAAGACATGAGCGAAGAAGATTTAGCTGTCTTCGCTGCCCTCATGGGCGGAGGCGGAATGGGCGGATTTGACATGTCGGCCCTTGCCGGAATGTCCGGTGAAGACATGAGCGAAGAAGATTTAGCCGCCTTCTCTGCCTTAATGGGCGGAGGCGGAATGGGCGGATTTGACATGTCTGCTCTCGCCGGAATGTCTGGTGAAGACATGAGCGAAGAAGAGCTTGCAGAACTCCAGAAACTGATGGCAGCATACGGCTGACATCAGCTCCCCCCACACGAGGTGATAAAAAATGGGATTTCTCGACCGAGCCATCAGCCGCGGAATCAGCCGCGGAGTCAGCAACGCCATAGGGGATGCCGTACAGCAGGCTATAGCCCCCAAAGTAGAACGCGTTGCAAACAAAATGTCTGACGAAATCGACAAAGCAGCAGCATCCGCCGCAGAAGAACGCGAAGCACAGCAGAGGCAGCGCGCTTCCACCGGCATGTTTGCAAACCTCCAGAAATCCGCAGAAAACTACGCAACCGAGATGTCCAAAAACATCAAAATCTGCCCCAACTGCGGAGAGTCATCTCCCAAAGAGAAAGACTTCTGCCCGCACTGCGGAACAAAACTGCCGGACAAAACAGCCGCTGACGGATATGTATGTACTGCCTGCGGATTACAGAACACGGTAGGCACCAAGTTCTGTTCCGGATGCGGAGAAAAGCTTCCCGCAGCCGTTGAAGAAGAAGAGAACGCACGGCTTGCTGACGAAAAAGTCCTTGGCGAAGACTGGGACACCTACCTTGCCCCGTATCCGAAGTGGCAGAACGGCGGTTCCGGCTTTGACATCGAACAGATAGGAGAAGACAACGGACATCCGATGTACGAGTTCCGTGCAACCGGTGTCGGCAGAAACGACCTTCTGGACTACAAGGAACTCTTAAAGCAGAACGGCTTTGCCCGCCCGCCGGGATGGAGCAGTGATGAAGAACTCTACAAAGTAATCGACGGAGTAAGCTACAGTGTCAATTCCACTGAGCCGTTCCCGTGCGAACCGGGGCATCTTCAGCTCTGCTTCCATGTCCGCGAATTCAAGCCGCCGGAGCAAAAGAAGGCAGGAGGGCTGTTTGGCGGATTGTTCAAGTAAAACCCTCAGTTATTCTAATAGACATGAATCTCTCTCAAATATCAATACAATACCACACCACTCTTTTTGGATGCAAACCATCCAACCCCTTCTAAATATTTGAAAAAAAGTGGAATATCCGTATAGGATACTTATAATATCTTCTGGGTAAAGGCAACCTGACCGGAGATTCTGGTGATTCTGACCTTTACCTTCTGTCCGACCTTCACGCCGGAGACGTAGAGAATATACTTTCCAACGTGAGCAACACCGTCTCCCTTCTTGCTGATAGAATCGATGCTGACCTCCATCTCCTTTCCTTCCTCAACAGCCGAGGCGGCAGAGGTGTCAATCTTACCCTTTCTCTTTCTAATCGGGCGCTTCGAACCGCATGCCTCACAGAGAAGCATTAAGACACGCTCATCTTTGACGAGTTTGGTATCCGGTCTTCCGCACTCAGTACAGATGACATAGTCTGCGACATATCCTTTAACAATGGCCTCAAACTGGGAAAGCTCGAACTTACCGTTGAAGACTGCACGTGCACCGTCAATCTTTCCGGCAGTTCCGAGTTCACCTAAGGCATACTTCATAAAGTGCTCCGGCTCGCGGTTTAAGGTGTCAATGATATCCCGGAAGTTCTCGAGAACAGTGGTCTTACCCTCAATATAGACACGGGTCTTTGGAACCTGGAAACGTTCGCCGGTATCCGTCGGCTCATCGATTCCTGCATATGCTTTCTGCAGCATTTCTTCGTATGACTCTACCATAGTACATTACATTTGGACGTTTGAACGTATATAATGAATTGTATCCGGATCAGGAAAAAAGAAGTTGTGGAATTCTAACAACCTCTATTTTCAAAATTTGCTTTCATCTGCCTCGTGTGGACAGAAGATATTTCCACCGCGAGCCGCTCCGCGCCGGAGTCGCGGCTCCGCACCCCTAATTACAGAATAAAGCAATCCCCAAGTCTTATTTCTTGAAACAGGGGTGCGGGGCGGCGACTTACGAGCCGGAGCCGCCCGCGGTGGAAATATCCTCATTAAGGTAAAGTAATGAGGATGAACATAGTCAAATGATGCTCTATGAAGTATAGTATTTAGAAAAATAGAGGTTGTTAGAAATTCTCAACCTGTTTAGAGGAACAGCATAAATCCAAGATTAAACAGTGCGCCCATCACCAGACCGAGCATCACC
>JAGARL010000026.1 GCA_017622255.1 Methanocorpusculum sp. | reverse complement strand
CTTGCCGCAGCGGATGCGGTGTTTTGTTACTGCAAAGAGGAGTTTGCCGCATCCCTTTCCCTTCTCTCCTGTACTGCGGCAGAGCGGGAGGATGCGGTAATCGACTGCCTCCGCGGTCTGCAGAACCCGGTTCCCTGCCTCTGGCTTTACCAGAAACTGGAAGAGGCATGCACCGACGGCTTCCCGGAGACCGGAGCAATCCTGCGTGAACTGAAAAACCGCGGCTGCAAACTTGCCGTGTTCACCAAAGCGGACGGGGCGGAAGTCATCCCGCGGCTGGATATGCTTGGTTTGCTTCCGTACTTTGATGCGGTCTATACCGGAGAGTACTTCGCCTACCGAAAACCGGTCCATAACCCGTATGCCGAGGTCCTTCTCTCCCTCGGATTCTACGCAGACGAAGGCGCATTTGTGGATGCGGAACTCATGGAACGCCTGCGGGACCATCCGCCGGAGCACGCCCTCCCGTTTCTGGAGGAACACGTGAAAACACTCCGGAGAACAAACATCCGCCTGCGCCGGATATGGAAGTACTGACGCCGGAAGAATGCCGGCAATGTAAATTGAATTTAGTTAATAAATTAAATAAATTTACAAAAACATATTTATCATATTGCCGCGAATGAGATATTCATGAAACAGGGAAAATGTTGGGCAGTCGTTGCCCTCTGTATCTGCCTTCTCCTGGCAGTAACCGCCGCAGGCTGTATCAGCCAGCCGGCAGAAGAGACTGAGATTACCGTATTTGCCGCCGCATCCTTAACCGGCGCCTTAACCGAACTCGGCGAAGAGTTCGAAAAAGCCAATCCGGGAATCCATGTCGTCTACAACTTCGCCGGAAGCCAGACCTTAAAGACCCAGATTTTAGAAGGAGCTGACTGCGACCTCTACATCTCCGCAAACAGCAAACAGTTTGACCCGGTCGCAGAAGCAGGACTCATCGAAGACAAGAAGATTCTCCTGCAGAACAAACTCGGCATCGCTGTAGTCAAAGGCAACCCGCTTGGAATCAAGAACCTCGGCGACCTTGCCGGAAGCGGTGTTGAGCTTGCTGTCGGTGACGAATCAGTTCCATTTGGTCAGTACACCAGAGAGATCATCAGCAACTACCAGGACGACGGTCACGCAGGATACGTTGACGCATTCATGGGCAACGTCGTAACCCAGGTTGACGCAGTTGACAAAGTCAAGTCATACTTAACCTTAGGCGAAGCAGATGCATCCATTGTCTATGTCTCCGACATCTCCAAAGCAGACAAGGAGTCTCTTGACATCCTCGAAATCCCTGACCAATACAACGTCATTGCCGACTACCCGTACGGAATCCTCAGGAACACCGAAAACAAAAAGGCTGTCGAGACCTTCGAAGCATTCGTAACCGGCCCTGCGGGCAATGCAATCCTTCTCGACTACGGCTTCAGCCCGATATCTGCATAAGTATTCATGAACCTCCAGACAAACCGCAAAACCGCAGCACGCGTCGGGACAACCATCCTGACCGCGGCCCTGATTTTTCTCTTTCTGCTATTTATCACCCTCCCGCTGATTTCGCTGTTTACCCGCATATCGCCAGCGGATATGCTGACGGCGCTGACGTCTCCTTCCGCACTGCAGGCGCTTGCCCTCAGCGCGGCAACGGCACTTGTTTCGACGGTAATCGTCATCCTCTTTGGAACGCCGCTTGCCTACATTAATGCCCGCGTCCGCTATCCGGGACGAAACATCGTCGATACGCTGACCGACCTGCCCATTGTCCTGCCGCCGACCGTAGCCGGTCTGGCACTGCTGACAGCGTTTGGCGCAAACGGCATGCTCGGGCAGTACTTTTCTCTTTTCGGCATCAAAATCGCCTTTACCACCGTAGCGGTTGTTATTGCGCAGATTTTTGTTGCGTCTCCTTTCTACATCCGGCAGGCCCGTGCAAGCTTTGAAGCGGTGGATGCGGAGTATGAGTATGCCTCCCGCACGCTTGGCGCAGGCGTTGTTACTACCTTCTTCCGCGTAACACTGCCGCTTGCCGCAGGCTCGCTTCTCTCCGGCATCATCATGACCTTCGCCCGGGCGCTCGGCGAGTTCGGCGCGACCATGATGTTCGCCGGCAATCTGCCGGGCAAAACCCAGACCATGCCGCTTGCAATTTACGGCGAGATGCAAAGTGATATGGCGGTATCCATTGCCCTTTCGATTGTGCTGGTGCTGTTTTCCTTCGCGATTATTCTGATTGTCAAGTATCTTGGAAACCGGGAGGCGGCAAAGTATGCTTAATGCGTATCTGAAAAAGGAACTGCGTGATTTCACGCTTGATGCGGAGCTCACCGTAGAAGACGGCGAAACACTTGCCCTGCTCGGCAGTAACGGGGCTGGAAAGTCCACAATACTCAAGCTCCTTGCCGGGCTGATGAAGCCGGACGAGGGAAGAATTGAACTGGGCGGTCTCGTCCTTTCTGATACGGCGAAGCGGATTTTCCGTCCGGCTGAGGAGCGGAGAGTCGGCTATATGTTCCAGAACTATGCGCTCTTTCCCCACATGACCGCCCGGGAAAACATCTCCTATGGGCTTTTGATGCAGAAACTGCCAAAGCGGGACTGTGCGCTTCGGGTAGGTGAACTGCTGGAAACGCTCGGACTTTCTGAGGTCGCGGATGAGCCGGTGACGAAGCTTTCCGGCGGTCAGCGGCAGAGAACGGCTCTTGCCCGTGCGCTTGCGCCGCATCCGGCGCTTCTGCTGCTGGATGAACCGCTTTCCGCGCTGGATTCCAAAACGCAGGAGAGACTGCGGGGTACGCTTGCCGGTGTTATCCGGCAGGAGGAGATTCCCTGCATTCTCGTGACGCACTCGGTTCTGGATACGCTGTCTGTTGCCGATACCACCGCGGTTCTTGAACGCGGCAGAATCACTGCCCGCGGAACGCCGGAGGAGATTGTGCATAATCCGGCGTACGGGTTTGCGACAGCAGAAAATCCGAATATGTTCCGCGGTTCGGTGTGGGTAAAAGAAAGCGGTGCGGTCTGTGTCCGGGTGGGATGTGTGGATTTCCGTGCGGTAACAACGCTTTCCGGCGTGGTTACGGTATCCATCCGGCCGGAGGAGCTGATTTTATCCCGTTCGCGTCTTGAATCAACGGCGGTGAATTCGTTTGCCGGGCGGATTGTAAAAATTGCGGATGCGCCGGAGGCCGGTACAAAGTTTGTGCAGGTGGATATCGGAATCCCGCTTACCGCGGCAGTAACACAGCAGTCGGTTGAGCGGCTGGCGTTTACCGAAGGTGAACGGGTAACGGTGACCTGCAAGGCAACCGCGGTGAATGTATTCGGGTAAAAAAGGGGAAAACCCTTTCAGATTTTCTTTTCCAGTGCCTGCTCAACGATTTTTATCGCACATAAGTCTCCGCACATCGAGCAGGTCTCGCAGTCCCCGTCGCGGTCATGGACTTCTTTTGCATGAGAACCGAAGAGCGCTGCCGCATACTGCCGCTCCCAGTCCAGCGCATGGCGTGCTTCGCCCATCTCGGTTTCGCGGGCGAGCGCGTCCTCGCGTCTGCGGGCAAGGTCGCCGATATGTGCGGCAATCTTTGCCGTCCGCGTGCCTTCGATGATATCTGCGGTATTCGGAAGCGCCAGATGCTCTGCGGGGGATACCATGCAGAGGAAGTCTGCGCCGGCAGAGGCCGCGGCTGCCCCGCCGACGGCGCCGGTGATATGGTCATAGCCCGGGGCGATGTCGGTTACAAGCGGGCCTAACAGATACAGCGGGGCAAAGCCGGTAATCTCCTTAATCATTTTGACATTGTAGGAAATCTCCGCATAGTCCATATGTCCCGGACCTTCAATCATGCGGAAAATTCCTTTCTCATGGGCACGGCGGGCAAGTTTTCCAAGGATTATATACTCCTGCGACTTGGCAAGCTTTGCGGAGTCCACATATGCTCCGGGGCGCATGCCGTCGCCTAAGGAAATCGGGATGTCGTACTCATCCAGAATTTCCAGCAGATAATCATACTCCTTGTAGAGCGGGTTCTCCTCGCCGGTTGAAAGCATCATTGCGGTATGGAACGACCCGCCGCGGGAGACCACGCCCATCGTTCGCGGGTCGAGCTTTAATGCGTCGAGTACCTCCAGATTTACTCCGCAGTGCAGGGTCATGAAGTCCACGCCCTCCTTTGCCTGGTCGCGGATGGTGTTAAAGAGCGTATCCGCCTCCAAATCCACCACGTTTCCGGCTCGGCGGACCGCCTCATAAATCGGGACGGTGCCGACCGGAATTTCCAGCTTGAGAATCTCACGCCGCATTGCCCGCAGGTCTCCGCCGGTCGAGAGGTCCATAATCGCATCTGCACCGTTTGCGATTGCCGCCTTCGCTTTTTCAATTTCTGTCTCCGGCGAGCAGTTGATACCGGACGTTCCGATATTCACGTTGACCTTCACCGACGCGCCGTCGCCGATAGCACAGGGTGCGTAGGGGCGGCGGTCATTTTTCAGCACAATGCAGCGTCCGGAGCGAATATCCCGCGCAAGACGTTCTACGGCGATGTTTTCCTTCTTTGCGACATCTGCAATCGAAGAGAGGTCACCTGCCGTAAGCGATTTGAGTATGTCGTGCATAGTCTGGAAAATAATTTCTGCTGATTATAAATATACTTGGCGGTGGGTTTTAGCGAGTGCTTTGGACGCATGAGGAAAAGAACGCAGACCACACAGACGCGGGCGTGCCGCCCGCAGCAACGCGTCGCTCTCGCTCGCATCGCACGTCGTCCCGTCGTGCTCAAGGCTCGAGCAAGTTCTCGCCTACCGCACGCGAGCTGCTGCCGCAGCCGCGACTGAGCGTTGCTTTTACGTTTTGAGAGATGGAGTAGCGACCAGTCGCTCCCGCCTAACGGCGGGCTGCTGCCGCAGCCGCTTTGTGGTCGCT
>JAGARL010000222.1 GCA_017622255.1 Methanocorpusculum sp. | reverse complement strand
CATGGGCGGACACTGTTGCGGCGCTCGGCGGAACTGCATCTGCATAAACTCCGAGACAGAATCCTTTCGATTCTCTGTGAACCGTCTATCCGCCGGGCACTGTATTACCTGCTCTGGATATGCCTCGTAATTGAGGAATATTTAATCAGATTACTGATAGAGGAAGGATAAACCCTTCTTCTGCATTTTTCGAGAGAGTACTCTGCTGAAAAACAGTACTAAAGAAAAACCCGAACACGGGCAAGAAAATTTACAACCAATCTCGAATACCCAACACATTGGGGCTAAGGCTCGAAGAGCCGCATGCCCCACAGGCGTCGCGGGCATACGGGCGAGTAAAAAATGATTGAGCATGGATAACTCCATGCCTATTGTGCCATTCCGATAAAGTGAAGATTAACGCTTGGACTTTGCTTTTGCGCCCATCATGGACTTCTTGGAGCGGCGGATTCTGCGGCGGAGTCTCTGATCAGCAATCTTCGGTCCGCGTCCGCGTCCCTGCTGCTGAGAGTTTGCCATGCGTGCCTCAATCTTGGAGACAATGCTTGCTCTCTTAAATCTCTGATTCGGTCCTGGTTTCTTAACCTCTCCCTCTTTCTGCGGGACGAGGCGAATCTGTCCATTGACACCTTTAATCTGATGCCAGGTAACACTTCCTGTCTTTCCCATATTGAACTCCTAAACTTGTTGGTTTCCTATTCACTTAAACATATCCCTTAGACTTCACCGATTACATGATACGGTTGAGCTCGTCATTTAAGACCTCAGAGACGACTTTACCGTCAATTCTGCCTCTGACTTCCTTCATAACAACGCCCATCACCGGCCCTAAAGCGGCTTTTCCGCGCGATTTGATGAAATCCACACGCTCGGAGACGATGCCGCGGACAAGCTCCTGCAGCTCCTCGCGGGAGAAGGCCGGAGCAACCTTGGCAATAGCATCTTTGACGTTTAACCCCTTCGCGCATGCGGAAAGGATGTCTAAGACCGCCTCCTTTGCGGCATTGCCGGCCTCAACAGCCTTCATGACGCCGATTACTGCATCATCGGAGATGACGCCGGCACCCTCTGCGCGGCTTGCCTCCTTTAAGGATGCAAGAATGGTTCTTGCGGCAAACACCGGACGGATGCCCTCTGCAACCGCACGCTCAAAGAGCGGGAGCTGCTCGGAGTAGGCCATCTGGCGGGCCATGCCGTCATCCATGCCGTACTCGGTGGCAAAGCGCTTGACCTTGTCCGTTAACAGCTCCGGCATCTCGATTTCGGCGAAGTGCTCGGCGGTAACCGGGACCGGTAAGACATCGGTCTCCGGGTACATACGGGCAGCTCCCGGCAGCGGACGCATGTATGCGGTAGAACCGCCTTCGAGCATCTTTCTGGTCTCTTCCGGCACACCGTCGAATGCCATCTTTGCACGGCGGATAATCATCTGCATTGCGCATCTGCATTTCTGCTCGGTTGCCGCGACGATGATAACCGCATCCTGTTCGCCTGCACCTAAAGTCTCTTTTAAGATGTGGACCTCTTCTGCGGTAACACCGTATGCCGGAAGCTCATCCGTGTGGAAAAGGCCGCCGACGCCGCACTTCTTTGCGTAGTCGGACATCTCGGAGCCGAGACGTCTTCCCGGCTGGATTTCGGTTCCGACAAGGCCGGCAAAGCCGTGGAGCACGGTTCCGAGGATGCACTTTGCCTTCTTTAAGACATTGGACTGCGTCTCTGCAAAGACCTTGGTGACGTCATAGACCTCGCCGTTGACGAGTGCATTGCGGGCAATGAGTTCGTCGCGGATTGCAAGGAGGGATAACTGGCGCTGAACCTCGCGGCGGACGACTTCGGCGATTAAGTCGAGCTCCTGGACACCCTTAATCTCGACACGGGCGCCGTCTGCGATGGAGACGTTGACATCCTGACGGATGGTTCCAAGTCCGCGCTTTACGCGTCCGGTGGAGCGTAAGGTCATTCCGATGTACTGGGCGACGTCGTGGACCTCTTCCGGCGTCTTCATGCACGGAGCGGTGGTAATCTCGATTAACGGGATTCCTAAGCGGTCCACGGAGAAGATGGTGTCCTTGACACGCTGGCAGGCTTCCTCTTCGACGGCGACGGTTTCGATTCTGCAGGTGTCTGCAATCTTTCCGTTGAGTGCGACAAGGGCGGTTCTCTGGAATCCGGAGGTGGCAGAGCCGTCCACAATCATCTTGCGCATGGTGTGGATTTCCGGTAAGGGAGTCATGTCGAACATCTTGGCGATGGTTAAGACGATGTCTAATGCCTCGCGGTTTAACGGTGCCGGCGGCTCTTCGTCGATTTCGACAAGACCGGTGGTGTCGTAGGTGTAGTAGGTGAAGAGACGGTGCTGCATGGTCTCTTCCTGTGCGGCACGGTCGACGTCTCCCATTTCGGATGCGGCAACTCTGAGGTAGCGCTGGACGACGTCGTAGTGTTCGTCGGAGTCGCGGATGACGGTCGGCGAATGGCAGAACAGCTTTTCTTTGGTGTTGAGCTGCTGGTGGATTTCAATGCCGGCTTTTAAGCCGAGTGCTTTATAGTCCATCAGTTCTCACCTCTGATATCAACATCTAATTCTCCTTTGAGATTTTTCTGCATGAGACGTTTGACGTCTGCGGCATCTTTGGCGTTTGCAAGAACCCACATGAGTTTGACGAGCGCGACTTCCGGAAGCATGCTGCCGCCTTCGATGACGCCGGCGTCAAGGAGGTAGCGGCCGGTTTCATAGACACGGTCGCAGACAGAGCCTGCCATGCACTGGGAGGTCATGACGACCGTGGTGCCTGCGGCAGCGAGGTCTGCAATCTTTTCGATGCAGTCGGTTCCGGTGTGTCCGAGACCGGTTCCGGCGATGACAAGGCCTTTGTATCCTTTGAATGCGTCAAGGACTGCCGGGTTCATGCCCGGATAGTAGGTGAGCAGTCCGCAGGCCGGCTCTAATTCGTCTAAGAGGGAGAGGCGCACGTCGTCGCGTTTTACGGCGTCGTCTGCAAGGACGACTTTTCCGTCCGGATAGGTGACGGTTCCAACCGGGGAGCGGCCGATGCTCTGGAAGGCGTCGCGGCAGGAGGTGTGGTTTTTCCTAACACGGGTTGCCCGGTGGAGCGAGCAGGCGGTGTCGTTGGAGGTTGCGTGCATGCAGACGACGACTTCGCCGAGGTTGGAGACGCCTGCCTGTGCGGAGCAGATGGCGTTGACTGCGTTGTCAGAGGACGGGCGGTCAGCGCTTCTCTGTGCACCGACGAAGATTACCGGAACCGGGGTGTCGAGCATGAAGGAGACGGCAGCTGCGCTGTAGAGCATGGTGTCTGTTCCATGGGTTACGATGATTCCCTGTGCGCCGTCTTTGATTTCGTCGTAGATGGTGCGGGCAAGTTCCTGCCACATGGCCGGGTTCATGTTCTCGGATAAGATGTTGAACGGCTGAAGGGTGTGGTAGCGGGCGATTCCGGCAAGTTCCGGGATGCTTCGGAGGATGTCTTCTGCGGTGAATTTGGAAGAGACGGCGCCGGTTCTGTAGTCAACGGTGCTGGCGATGGTGCCTCCGGTGGAGATGATGGAGAGCAGCGGGAGTTTTTCGTTTTGTGCAAGCGGCTGTGCGGATGGTTTTTCCGGTGCAGGGGTTCCCTCGCGGGCGGTTACTGCGGTTTCCGGGACGCAGATGTTGTATCCGCTTTTCAGTTTGACGACGGCGTTGTCTCCGGATGCGCTGATGTAGATGCCTTCCATTTCAAGGCCGGCGAAGGAGACGGTGACCGGGTCGGTGTTGGTGAATGTCATTTATAATTCCTCGATTGCGTGTTTCATTCTGTTGTCGGCGTCTTCTAACTGGTCGCGGAGGATGTCGCCGGTTACTTCATCCTGGACGAGTTTGACGTCGGCGACCTGTACGGCTTTTTTGACCAGGCGCGGGTTGGGGGATCCGGTGGTCTTTTTGGCGCGGACGATTTCCTTGGGGTTCTGGGCTTTGTCGATGGCTTCCTGGGTTAAGCCGCGGTCGGCGAGGGAGATGCCGGCAAGTTCTTTTGCGGCGTCGTCAACGACTTTGAGGTCGAAGGAGCCGAGTTTTACGGCACGGCCGACGATGTTGTGGGCGGCACGGAAGGGGATGTTGAATTCGCGGACCAGGTAGTCGGCGACTTCGGTTGCTCCGGTGTTTCCGGCTTTGGCGCTCTTTTTCATGGCGTTGGTGTCGAATTCGGCGGTCTCGATGATTTCCGCAAGGAGCGGGAGCGAGGAGACGGTTTCATGACAGGCGCGCCATAAGTGCGGGTTTAGGTCCTGCAGGTCGCGGTTGTAGCTCATCGGAAGGGATTTGATGAGCATGAGAGCGGTCATGAGTTCTCCGGTAACGGCGGCGGATTTTGCCCGCATGATTTCCAAGGTGTCCGGGTTTTTCTTCTGCGGCATGATGCTGCTGGTGGAGCAGAAGGCGTCGTTTAGGTTGACGAACCGGACAAATGCGGATGACCAGAGGATGAGTTCTTCGCACATGCGGCTGATGTTGGTCATGAGGATTGCAAATGCGGAGATGGTTTCGACGATGAAGTCGCGGGAGGCAACACCGTCCATGCTGTTTTCCATCGGGGAGGTGAAGCCGAGGTAGGAGGCGGTGAGTTCCCGGTCAAGGGCAAAACCGGTTCCGGCGAATGCCGCAGAGCCGAGCGGGGAGCGGTTTACCCGGGCGTAGGCGTCGAAGAGACGGCCGGCGT
>JAGARL010000221.1 GCA_017622255.1 Methanocorpusculum sp. | reverse complement strand
CACACCCCGCGTTATCTTTATCACCTCTCGCACCAATCTAACTATCAACGAAAAACCGTACAGAAAGAACACTGACACCCGTGTCTCGGATTCAGAATTAAATCGGCATGGTCTTCTCCCTCTGCCGGGCGGGAACTGTATCAGCATCCCTTCTGAACGGTAATCAACGGACGACACGCTTCCTCCAAGACAAGCTCCGCTGATAACAAAGGGAAAGCCGAAAGGCAAAATCACACAACAAAGACGAAACCAGGCAAAAGAACGAGCTGCGGCTCTCAAAAAAAAATGTCTGTCCAAAAATCCACATAGCACCAGCGATTTTCCGGAACAGACATAACACATTTGCCGTTCGTCCTCAAAAAGCTATGCCCAATGGCATAGGAGGAAAACACAATGAATGGAACAGAAATGAAAACCGTCGCAACCCCGAAAGAACGACACCACAAAACCTACTGGAATCAAATCCCCGAACTCCTCGACCGTGAAACCTTACAGTTCCTGCTTGACACAGACTTCACCATCCAAAACATCGCAGACAGACTCGGCTGCTCGCGCTCCAACGTCGTCTCCGCCATGAAAGCCCACGGACTAACCAAAAGAACCCTTATCATCCCCGAAAGCATGAAGAAAAAACTCCGCATATAACGCCCAGAATCATCCGAAGGGGTATTTAAATACCTGATGCAGAACACAAAAATACCCCGGACAACAACAGAAAACACCAAAAACAAAACCAAAAAAACCAGACAAAAACACCCAAAACAACACACCATTCTTCATCGCTTCGGTGTTTAAATAGCCATACAGCAAATCAGTATTTGTGACAGGCACGAACCTGACACAGGAGACGCACAAAACAAAACCAGACACAGAAACAAAAACCAAAAGACAAGTCTGCCCATTACAGCCGCCAAGCAAAGTAACAAACAGACACTACTCTTTTGGCCTTACAAAAATATCAACATTACCGAAAGCGGGACAGGGACCGCGGGACAGGGGCCGCAACCGTTTTTGGAAAAGAACAGGGAGGAAAATCATCCAAGCCGTACCGCTCTTCAGCGGCACGCCTGCCGTACGAAAATACTTCTCTGTTGTTTATTTTTGTAAGTAATATGTATTAAACATACGTATAGTGTTAACGAAAAACAACAGGAAAACGGACGCGATGAAAACCGGGCAGGAAAAAAATTCCGCCCCGCGCACACTTTCCTGCAGAACAAACGGCCCGCGGCCCATGGCCCGCGTCCCGCGGACACGCATCAATACAAGGAAAAACCATGAACAGACTCAGACTTCATACAACAATCACCGGCGAGGAAATGCAGCTCGTCGACAGAACCGCAGAAAAACTCGGATACACAAGCAGAACCGAACTGGTCACTGCCCTGCTTCGGTCTCTCATCTACGCAAAACCATTCAGAAAAGAGACCAAAGACCTAAACAGCATCCTCACCCTGGAAACCGAACTGGACGCCCTGCAGGAGAACTTCCTTGCAGTCCTCGACGAATACGCATTCCCGGTCATTGCCATGCACGGACCGGACTATGCCTACCAGGCCTTAGCCGACGACCTCAAAGTCTGGATGTACCAGAGATGCAGAGCCGTCCCGCAGGATTCGGATATGAAAGCATGGACCAGACTCTACTATGCAGTCAAAAAGGGAGAAATCATCCGCTACCGCATCTCCCAGACGACCGAGGCATTCGCTGAAGAATACGAAGAAAAAGAAAACGAGGCATACGCATGAAATACGAAAAAGTACCAGACAGTATCTATGAAGAGTACCCGGATGTATACGCATACGGGGAGGAGTATCTGATTGAGGATGAACTCTTCCGGAAAGAAACGGAGGCAGAGCTGTTCTGCCTCTTCGATGAGCTTGACGCGCTCATCCTGGATAACATGCCGCAGGCATTGGTGACCGCCCCTGCATCCCTTATCCAGGCAGAGTTTGAGAAAAAGACCGGGCTGTATCTGACGCGGCAGGAGATTGTGGACGCATACCTCCGGTTTGCAGGAGGGTACTATGAGTAAGTACCGCGGCCTGATTCGGAAGAACGACTATCTGGTCATCGTCAAGCAGCTCCGCGGAGAATGGATTCCGAACTTCGAAGAGGGGAAGATTTACTCGACTGCAGTCAACGGATATCTGACTCCGGCAACCGACCGGGACGGGTATCTGACGCTCGGCATCCAGATTGAGGAGGAGAAGCGCTGCCATATCCGGATGAACCGGGCTATCTGGGTGATGCGGCACGGGATTCCGTGCGATCCGACGCTTGAGGTGGACCATATTAATCTGAACCGGCAGGATAACCGGCTGTGTAATCTGCGGCTGGTGACGCGCTCGGAGAATATGCGCAATAATCCGGAGAAGTTTGCCCGGGCAGAGGCTATCCGTGCGGAGCGTGCGGCAGGGGTTTCTACCAAGGAGCTTGCGGAGAAGTATCACTGCAATCCGAGGACGATTCGCCGTACGGTCTCAGGGGAGTATTATAATCCTGAGCGTTATCCGGGGACGGCAGTTTTTCCGCGGCTGCATCTGCAGTATCCGGCAAAAGGCGGGTATCCTGCGGGGTGGAATGAATGAACGCAGAAGAGTTTGCCGCAGCAGTGTTTGCTGCATACCCGGTCCCGGAGGAGACGTTTGCGAAAGCGAAGTGGATGGGGGAGGCGGCGGATGCCTGCCAGGTTCTCGCGAAGCGGTACAGGAAGGAGGAGGCCGCCTTAACGCTTGCCATCCGGACGGAGGGGCTGACGTCTGCGGAGTATGAGCTAAAGGAGCTGACGAGGCCGTATTCGCGGGTGAATGTGGATTTGCTGAAACGCGAGCGCCCGGATGTGTTCGAGGAGGCGGTGCATGTGAAGCAGGCGTTTGCGGAGAAGACGCTTGGGCGGCGGCGGCTGTACGATTTGGTGTATGATGCAATCGGAGAGGCGGTCGCTGAGCATGAGGTGGTGACGGTGACAGATGTGCGGGCACTGCTTCCGGATGCGGAGGCGGCGCTGTATATTGCGGAGGGCGATGAGTTCGTGCGCTATGCGGTGGTTTGCCGATGAATCACTGGTACTGGATTGCGGGGCTTCGCTCGAAGGAGGAGTTGTCAGCGCTGATTGCAGAGGAGGGGTCGGTGACGCGTGTCGCCCGAAGGGTCGGCTGTTCGCGGCAGACGGTTTCTAAGGCGATGAAGAAGTACGGGCTTTCCCGGGGGTGTGTTGTTGCGTCGGAGGAGAGTTTGCGGAGGCTTTTCCTCCGCTGAGGCGAGGGAGCGTTTCGCCGGAGTGAAACGGAGGCGATACGCGACCGAAGCCCACGAACAGCCGATGCCGGAATTTATGACGGCATTGGCGACAACTCTCCACTTCTCGGAAAGGAAGTGACAGAGCGGGGAGGACGGAGTTTTCGCGAAACGAATGTTGAGCGATAACGGAGTCCGAGAGCGGACTTGTGCTTAGAGAAAACCCGCCGAGCCGCTCGGCTAATCGCCGCGGCTATTTCGGCGGGGCAATCAGGGAGGAGGTGT
>JAGARL010000220.1 GCA_017622255.1 Methanocorpusculum sp. | reverse complement strand
GGGTGTATTCAGTATGGACCTTACCCTGATTATGAAGCATACGAGAAAGTTTTCCCTCCGCATGCTCAAGGGCATGCTTATTCGGCTTTTGCTTTCGTAACTCAGTATGGTATTTCGCTTCCTTCAGCGGAAAATCTCAATTTATGGTATGCCCTGCATCCGAAAATTAAGGATATCATCTATCAGTGGGCTGAGGAAACAGAGACCGCTATTCGTGAACCGAAAGTGATTCACAATCATCTTGAGATTAGGATTCTTGGGGAGTTCATTGACGGAAATCCGCCCATTGTCCATACACGTGCAAGATATGAGCTTACTGAAGAGGAAAAAGTTCAGTTTGATGACCTCTATGAGAGAATTGATGAGGCTGCAAGTGAATCCGGCATGAAAAATATTCCAGTAGAATTTATCTATGGAGCAATCTAACCCGCGATTAGTTGCTCAACGCCTGTATGCCCGCGACACCTGAAGGGCATGCGGCTAACGCCTTAGCCCAGATATCCTGATACCGCGATTAGATGCTCAATTCCTTTTTCTCTTTTTCCGCGAATGAGTATGTATGAAGAAAGTCCTCCTCCTTCTGGTGTTCCTTGCAGTCGTCTTTTCTGCAGGGTGTGTGCAGACTGATACTGATAAAGAGTATCCGGATTATGAAAAATATGAGCGAGTGATGCCGCCTTATGCAAATGATGAATATTATTTCTCGATTGGATTAGGGACGCATTATGGAAATTTGGAAACACCATATAATAATCTGGAACTGTGGTATTCGCTCCATCCGGAAATTACCGATATTATCTATCAGTGGGCTGACGAAACAAATACTGCCGTCAGTAAACCAAAGGTAGTCCACAACTACATTGAGATTCATATTCTTGGAAAATTCATTGATGGAAATCCGCCCAAAGTTCAGTCTCGTGCACGGTATGAACTAACGTATTATGAGAAAGTACAGCTTGATGAACTGTACCACCGAATATCTGAAGAGGCAGGAAAGTCCCATAAAGGAGATGTCCCAGTAGGATTTTTCTACGGTGCATGTTAACCCGCGAGAAAATGCTCAACGCCTGTATGCCCGCGACACCTGAAGGGCATGCGGCTGACGCCTTAGCCCAAATATCCTAATACCGCGATTAGATGCTCAATTCCTTTATATCATTTCGCGGACAGAAATAGAGGTATGAACCTCCGTTTCATTCCGCTTTTACTGCCGTTCTTCATATGTCCGGTTAGCGGAATGAAACCGGAAATCTCAGGCATCATACCAACGGCCAACATAACAGGACACATATTCTCCGGTACGAGCACTGCAGATATCTCCACCACCTTTTTCTATGTAACTCAGTCTCAGTTTGTCCCGCAGGTTCCGCAGGCTTCAGTCTCATTTCCTTTCCCCCCACTCTTCCTCTCTGCTACGGCAGTTCTCTTAACCGTCTGCATGATTCAGCGGGGATTTACCGTAACTTCATCCCGAAGAGATGCCATCTACAACTTCATCGCGGAAAACTCCGGATGTCAGGAGAGCCAGATTGTCTCTTCCCTTGGATTCTCCCGCGGTTCAGTAACACACCATCTTCACAAATTAGAGCAGACAAACCGCATCATCAGTACACAGTATCATGGAACACCAAGATACTATCCAAAGAATTCCAAAAGCCTCAGTCAGGCAAAACTCGCGGCGGTACTTTCCAGAACTCGCCCTGCGGAAATTTATCGACTGATATCAGAGAATCCCAATATAACTCAGAGAGAACTTGCAAAACTCTCCGGGCTTTCCGAGCAGACCATCCGCTGGCATGTAAAACGGCTTGAAACAGATGGAATTATTCAGTGCAGAGTTGAAGGAAAAGTAAAACGGTATCGGATTCTGTAACCGGGGATATAAGAGGTTCTCTTCTCCAAATACCATCTGACTCTGGAAAACCCATATATCCTTCCGCATACAATACACAATCATGCAGGACCGGCATGTAATAGAAGCCGCCGGAATGACGCGGCTTGTCATCGAAAACGGCAAAGTAACAGAAGTCGGCGAGCCGAAGATATCCTTCTGTCCGTTTGCCAAACGCTTTGCATCCCCTATCAATCCGGTGACTCCGGATGCGGTACAGAAGAACATCGAGCACCGCATCCAGTCATTCGGCATGTGCACGCGGAATCGTCAGGTCTTGGATGACGAATCCCAGGTATTATTCGGCGCATCTGAGCTCTTAACAACAGCCCTCAAGAACAAAACCGTTGATGCCGCCGTCATCTGCTGTGACGGTGCGGGAACGGTTGTCGTCACCGACCCGCGTCTTATCCAGGGAATCGGCGGGCGGATGTCGGGACTTGTGGAAACGGTGCCGTATGCGGAAGTAATCTCCGCAATTGAAGAGGCCGGCGGTATCGTTGTTGACAAAGAGACGGCGTCTCTTGATGCCTTAAGCGGCATTGCCGAAGCCAAAAACCGCGGATTCAAAACCGTCGCGGTCACGGTTGCCGGCTTCCAGCATGAGTTAGCCGAAGAAATCCGTGCTGCCTATCCGGATGCGGTAATCATCGGGGTGCACACATCAGGCGTTGCTTCTCTTGACGATGCAAAGCGTCTTTGTGCCGCCTGTGATCTGGTCTTTGCCTGTGCCTCACAGCATATCCGTGATGCCGCAAAAGAGTACGCGGTTGTACAAGGCGGCGTCGGTGTTCCGGTGTTTGCGATCTCAGCCTTTGGAAAACGCATCGTCCTGGAGCGTCTCATGGACACAAACGAGACACTCCTGATTAAAAATATGAAACTCCCGGTCTGTGACATGGGAAAACAGCCGGAACCGCTGGTGTGATAAATTATATCCCTGGGAGAGTTGATTATATCCTATGAAAAAAATCGCAGGCATTCTGCTTCTGGCAGCAGTCATCCTGACCGCAGGCTGTGTCACTACCGCAGACCCCATTGTGGGAAGCTGGCAGACCGCAGAACCGATTCAGTATGAAGACTTCAGTACATCATATCTGATTACCTTCTCAGAAGACGGTACAGGGGAAGTAATTTATTCCTATTCAGATGAGGTAAATGATTATACCTACCCGATTCTCTGGGAAAAGACTGACGGCATCTATCAGTATGAAGCACTTACTGTCCTCACCTTCTCAGAAGACGGAAAAACAATGACTGATAACGCTCAGTATACCTACCGCCTGGAAAAAGACGGTGAGATGTTCGGCGGCGTCTGGACAGAGGTGATTCCAAAAGGAGCAGAAGTCTTTGAGTACTACACCTATGTTTTCAATGAAGACGGAACCGGTGTCGAGACCATTTATGTAACCGGAGATGAGCCGGAAGTATATTCCTTCACATGGGAAGAGTTTGGAGAAAACCAGATTCAGATTTCCTATCTTGAAACCTATTCATTCACCGAAGACGGAAAGATGAAGACCAGTCTTGGAACAAAGACTGTTTATGAAAAACAGGACAACATCTGGGTTGAGAATCCGCAGATTGGAGATGAGGTAACCACCTATGAGTTCCAAGATGACGGAATCTGTGTTCGTTCAATATATGACGGGGAAACAGAAGAGCTTGTTGGCGTGCACACCTACTATTATACACCGGTTGTTATCAATGGAGATTCCATCCGTACCATGCCGCTGCTTACTCCCATGGTGTCGCTTTTCAACCTGCAGATTGGTGGAATCCTTGAAGAGGCATACATCTACGAACTTGCATTCTTAGAAGACGGAACATTACAGGATGTATTCTATGGAGAGATTCTCGAAAGAGTTTCTCCTGCATAACTCTTTTTTTACAACATCTTCATCGAGTATAACTCATGTACAGCCGCAACTGCGGCAAAGATACCGCAGATTCCCGCAGTAATATCCACTCCGGCAAAGAGGGAAATGAAGGGGAAGAGAAAGAGTACTGCTCCTGCTGTTTTGTTCAGCCGGTCGGCTGAAAATCCGAATACTCCTGATTTTTTGTACCGCAGAATAAGTGTTGCTGTCTTTACTGCAAAAATTCCGCCAAAGACTGCCCAAACCCACAGCGGGAAGGAAAAATACGACAGAAGAATCATCAGCGAAATCAGGAAGAACACCGCATCAGCACACCCGTCAAAAGCAGCACCGAACCGGCTTTCTGCGTGCAGATGCCGCGCCAGAAATCCGTCTGCTGCGTCAGTGATGCCGCAGAGGAGATAACAGATGAGGAACGGAATACTCATCGTTTCAAAAACAGGAAGCATCAACGCTCCTGCAAGCCGAAGGAACGTCACTGTATTTGGGATGCAGGAGAGAGACATACTCTACTATCCGGTTTTTGAGAGGATATATCTGTTCATTTCCTCATACGGATAGAACACTTAAAAACCCTCACGCCCCTATATCTATACAATCAGGTATGCAGTCGGGTAAAATCATTCTTCGCGGAATCGTTCAGGGGGTAGGCTTCCGCCCCTTCGTCTATGCGGCAGCGGCCGCTCATGGAATCGTCGGCACAGTCATCAATCACGGCAGTGAAGTAGAGATTGATGCGTGGGGAGAACAGTTCGATGCGTTCTGTTCCGCTGTCTCCAAAGGACCGAAGATGTCGGTGATTGATTCGGTGGATGTTCTCCCGCTCGAAGGTGAGGCGCCTGAAAACTTTTCCATTCTTCCAAGCAAGGACGGAGCTCGAAGCGGATTTGTCCCGGCTGATATCGCAACTTGCGCCCACTGTCTCGAAGATGTCTTAAATCCCGAAAGCCGCTACTATGGATATTGGGCAACCTCGTGCACTGACTGCGGCCCGCGATACAGCGTGATTCATACCGTCCCCTACGACCGCGAACGAACCGCCATGCAGGAGTTTCCCAAATGTGCCGCCTGCGAAGCCGACTATACCAACCCGGAAAACCGGCGTCACCATGCCCAGACAATCGCCTGCGAAGAGTGCGGTCCGAAGCTCTTCCTCTTGGACGGAGAAGGAAACGCTGTTTCCGGCGACCCGATAGAAGAGACCGCAAAGCTCCTCGACGATGGAGAGATTCTTGCAATCCGCGGAATCGGCGGTTTCCACATCGCCTGTGTGGAAGCGTCGGCGGAAAAACTCAAGCGGGTGCTTGGCAGACCGAATCAGGCGCTTGCGGTGATGATGCTTGAAGAGACGATGCAGGAGTATGTTGTCCCGCCGACAGAATCCGAGCGGGAACTCTTAACCGGTCCGGTGCATCCGATTCTCATCTTAGACAAACGCGACCCGACCGCACACCAGGAGTTATCCAAACTCCACAACTTAGGTGTCATGCTTCCCTACACGGCACTGCACCACCTGCTGTTCCAGAAGCTCAAGTCTCCGCTTCTGGTGATGACGTCAGCTAATGCTCCGGGAACGCCGATGATTACCGATACGGAAACCATCATCGAAAAGATGGGAAAGACCGGCGTTGTCTCGCACATCTTAACGCACAACCGCGAGATTGTCAACCGCTGTGATGACTCCGTTGTCCGCGACGGCTACATCATCCGCTTATCCCGCGGACTTGCCCCCATCAGAACACGGATGGATTTAGGCGACCGCCAGATTTTAGGCGTCGGACCGGAACTGAATGCCAACGCGAGCATCTACAAAGGCGAGTTCTTAATTACCTCCCCGCACATCGGAAACATCCGAAATCCCCCAACCGTTGCCTACCTCAAAGAGACCATCGAAAAACTCACCTCCTTAACCGGAGCGAAACCGGAAATCATTGCACACGACCTGCATCCGCAGTTCTTAAGCACCCGCGTTGCCCGCGAGATGGCAGATGAAACCGGCGCAGTTCTCTGTCCGGTTCAGCATCACAAAGCCCATATCGCGTCTGTTACAACCGAGGATGTTATCGGCATCTCCATAGACGGCGTCGGCTATGGTGAGGACGGCACCATCTGGGGAGGAGAAGTGTTTGCGGGCTCTCCATCGTCTGGCTATGCAAGAGCCGGTCACTTAGAGCCGGTATTAATGCCGGGCGGAGATTTGGCAGGCAAATTCCCGGAGCGGATGATTTACGGAATTCTGCCGAATGAAGAATCCCTCTCGCTTCTGCAAAGCCGCGGCTGGGATGACATGGCGCTGAAAATCTTACAGCAGTCTGTTGCCCGCAGGTTCAACACACCGGTGACTACGTCAACAGGACGTGTGCTTGATGCCGCCTCAGCACTGCTTGGCATCTGCCGCGAAAAGACCTATGACGGCGAGCCGTCGATGATGCTCGAAGCCTATGCGGCCCGCGGAGTTGCCCAGCCGATGGAAATCTCCATCGCCAAAGATGCCGAAGGAGCATATGTGCTCTCCACCTCCGGCATTTTATCAGAAGCATACGAGATGATGCAGGACGGCCTTGATGTCTGTGATATCGCGGCTTCTGTGCAGGAGACGCTTGCCAAAGGTCTTGCCCGCATAGCAGTACTTTCCGCAGAGGATTCCGGAATCCGCAAAGCGGCACTTTCCGGCGGCGTTGCCATTAACCGCTCGATTCGGGAAACCATTGTCTCAGAACTGAGCAATGCGGATATGCCGTGTCTGATGAATCCGCGTTACCCATTCGGCGACGGATGCATCTCCGCAGGTCAGGTAATCACCGCAGGGGTTCTTGCAAAGGAAGGGAAGATATGAAAACAGCGGATACAGACAGTACCATAGTAGTTCGCATCGCAGGCATACGGGCGTTGAGCAAATAATTGCGGCTTTCAAAAAAGAAGTTACAGATGTTCAAAGAGTACATCTGCCTGTTCTGCATAGTATGCTGCTTCATCCAGCGCGGCGTCTCTCAAATCCATGTAGCGGAAAATCGCGAAGATGTTCAAGATGTTTGACCACATCCGTGACTTGGCGATGATGGAATCATTTTCAGCACGATAACAATTATCAACTGCATCTTTGAACAGTTCCACATTCTGTATCTCGTCAAACGGGATGTCAAGCGCTTTTGCTTCATCCTGCGAGTTCCAAACAATCCAGTAACTCATTCGCGTGTCTGTATTCATGGACACCTCATAACCGGGACCAAAGTATCTGGATTCGGCAGAATAGATGGATGCGCTGACAGGGGATGCGATGCACAGCAGGACGAAAAGCCCTGCCGTAAGACAGAGGAGCTTTTTCATGAGAGAGAATTAACGCTGATAAGTAATAAAGATATTGAGCAAAAATCCGCACCGAATCTCTATAACTCCGGGGAAGAAACACCGGTGTAATGAGTATTTCTCAATGCGGTATTTCTCTATTGGTACGAATATTTATCTTCTCTTTTTTGCAACCTATAAGGAATTATGAGTGAGGAACAGTCCACGCGAGGGAATCTTTGCTGTCTGGTAGATGACGGAGAACAGCAGACCATCGAAGTCCGCATCAGTGCCCTCGGTCAGTTTTATCAGATGCTTGACCCAAGCCCGGATTTGGAAAAGGACCTCAACCCGGCAACGGTTGAGTATCTGGTCGATACCGCAGAGGAGATGAAAAACCCCAAAGAGCATGTGCATGTTGCCTTATATCTGGAAGAGTCGCTCTATCAGAATGCGGAACTGAAGTCCCGCATGGAAAAATCGGTCTCTGCATACTTTTCCCGCCAGGTTGATATCTTAGAACACAAACACCGGATGGCACACAAAAAGGCGCGGCGGAATCTGGTTCGCGGCCTGCTTTTTGTTATCATCTGCGTTGCCCTTTCTGTGGTTCTGACAAACTTTGTAAACAATCCAATCGTCTATGCTTTCGGTCAGAGTCTGACGGTTATCGGATGGGTTGCATTATGGACTCCTGCAGAGTTCTATCTCTACTTAAACCGCGAGGCAAACGAGGAGATTTCAACCATGAGACGGCTTGCAGACGCAACGGTTTCTTCAAAACCATTAGCCTAACTTTTTTTTTACAATTTTAAAATTTACAAAAGAGATTTTCTTGGGGTCGAGCGAAAGCGAGCGCACCTAAGAGTCGCAAGTCACTTTCGTGCCTTGCTCATGACTCGAGTAAACTCTCGTCCGTCGCGGGCATCTGGGCGAATAAAAGGGTGGATAAGGATTTATCCGAAGAGTGCGCCAAGGCCTGCCATGGCGTTCTCTTCTTCCTCTTCCTTGTTCTCCTCTTCTGCCGGTGCTGCTTCTGCTGCTGCTTCTGCTGCTGCCGGTGCTGCTGCTGCAACTGCAACTGGTGCTGCTGCTGCCTTGGAGATTGCTTCCTCGATGTCAACTCCCTCGAGTGCTGCAATTAATGCTTTGACACGGGAGTCGTCGACTGCGATACCTGCGGCAGAGAGAACTGCCTTAACCGATTCTTCATCCACAGTGTTTCCTGCGGAGTGAACTAACAGAGCTGCGTAAATGTACTCCATTTTATTTCACCTTATTTTGTTGTTGTAATAATTATGCCTTAAGGGCATTTGCTTGTCTGTATGCCTTGCTGATGATCATCTCGATGACGCCCTTCTCGTAAATCGGAGCTTCAACACCGAGGTTTCTTGCCTCACGGACTGCCTTAGCGATCTGAGCCTCAGTGACTGCAGTGGATGCGGTCGGAACTGCTGCGTTGACTGCCAGGTTGAATGCCTGAGTTGCTGCAAGAGTGATCTGTGCCTTGTATGCCTCGTCGTCAATTGCGAGAACGTCGGGCAGATAGATGTCGCCTTCGTAGCAGACTGCAACGAGGGAAAGACCGACCGGCATCGGCTTGATGTCAAGCTTTGCGAGGACGTCTGCCTGCTTTGCGTTTACAGCTTCTCCAGCCTTGACAACGGTCTTGGTCTCCTTAATCTTGACCTTTCCACCGTCGATTGCTGCCGGGATGCCTGCCTGCTGCAGTTCTCCGACGATCGGTCCCGGCTTGAAGCTGGTCGGACCTGCGGAGACAACGATATCTTCAGGGGTAATCTCGCCTGCCTTTGCGGCGCGCTTGGTCTGGTTCTCTGCAAGAGACTTGTAGAGCTTGAACGGGTTGCCGTCTGCGAAGATAAGGGAGCTGTGCTCGCTGACTTTGTCGTTTAAGTCAACGAAGTGTCCACCCATCTCGTTGAATGCGTGAGAAACAAGAGTGTTTCTTGCAACCTTGACAAGTGCTTTTCCGCGAAGGTTTCTTCTGATCTGCTGGAACTGCTTTGCGGGGATACCGTAAATGTTAACCAGTCCAACGAGTTCATGAGACTCTGCGAGTTCTTTAATCTGCTCAACTTCTTCACGTTTCCATGCCGGAAGGTTGTGGGTATAGATTGCCATCTTTACATCACCTTCACTGCTGGACCCATGGTGGTTTTGACGTAGACGGAACGGATGTTCATTTCACCGTTCTCGAGTCTTCCGAGAACTCTCTTTAAGACGGCGTCTAAGTTCTCAGAAACGTCCTCTGCAGACATTGCAGTGGTTCCGATCTTAACAGACATGTTGAGTCTGTCCTTGGAACGGACGCGGACGGAGTTTCTTAAACGCTCGACAATCGGAGTGATGTCCTGCTGCGGCGGGATCGGCTGCGGCATTTTTCCGCGGGGACCGAGTCTCTGACCGAGCCAGCGACCAACAAGCGGCATAACCGCAGTCTCTGCAAGGAAGAAATCGTAGGAGTCGGCCATCTTGCGTGCTTCACGCGGTGCGCCGCCCAGACGCTCGATCTCTTCAGGGCCCATAATTAAATCGACACCTGCGTTGCGAGCCTGGGATACGATATCTCCTTTACCGAGGACGGCGATCTTTTTGACGCCAATTGCCTGTGGCAGAAGAATCGTCTCATCAATACGGTTTTTCGGCTGGCTCATATCGACGTGCTTCAGGTTAATCGTGATGTCCACGCTCTCCTGGAAGTTGCGCTTTGGAGCTGCCTCAAGTGCTGCCGTAACAGCTTCTGTGATTTGGGTTCTTTCAACCATTGATGAAGCCTCCCATAGTATTTCGACTGAGGTTCTTGCCCCAATCTCCTATGGCTTTTGTTCTCTACTACTGTACATTTTTACGTGGTTTCCCACGCTACCCGTTGAAGGCTGAGGACAGCTTTATGCAAGCTGTGCGTCCCACTCGCCTGCATTGACGGCGGCAATTGCCTGTTTGGCAGTCTTGCCTTCGATGGTAACACCAACGGAAACACAGGTTCCCATAACTTCCTTGACGGCTTCTTTGAGCTCGTAGGAGAGCATGCTTTCCATCTTCATCTTTGCAATGCGAATGACAGCTTCAAGCGGCAGATTGCCAACTGCCTGGGTGTTCGGGTTGCCGGAACCCTTCTCGACACCTGCTTCCTTCATAACGAGTGCAGTTGTCGGCGGAATACCAACAGTTAACGTTACGTTCTTCTTGTCGTCAACGTGCACCTGAACAGGGACGGACATACCGTTGAACTCTGCAGTCTTCTTGTTGATGTCATCAACGACTGCTTTAACGTTAATACCAAGTGGACCCAGTGCTGGACCGAGTGGCGGTCCGGCAGTTGCTCTGCCTCCAGGTACTAAGACCTCGACAGTTTCTGCCATTGTGTATCACCGTATGCTGTCGCAGACTAGCGTCTGCTCACATTGGTCAATATAGGTCGACGTCTGAGAACATAAAGGTAATGTCTGTTTGATGGGTCAGCACCCTCGAAATTCCATCCTGCAGGACATCGCATGTGCCTTCGCGCGGGAGATACTTTAGGTTAGTGACGCCCTCTGTATTTTTGTTCAATACAGACATAAACTGCGATAAGGGCGATACATTCGAAAACAACGCCGAAAATGCTGATTAACACAAGCGGTGAGTTCTGCCCTGCAAGAAGTGGAAGGCCGAGCAGGATGAATACTGCTCCGCATACAGTCCAGAGAGTTCCAACCGCGCGATTGTATGCGCGGACGTCTGTTACCTTTGGCGGCTCTTTGATGTTTGCGTAAAAGCCGACCGGCTTCTTTGAAACAAAAGCAGAGATGCCTAACGCAAAAAAGATGCAGCCGCAAAGTGCCCAGACAATATATGCGAGCATTAAAATTAAAGGATAGGAGTTTTACTCCTGGTTTTTATCGATTACGCGGACATTGTCTCCGCGGACAGTAATCGGGATTGGGACAATGGATTCGTACAGTTCAACAGTGATTTCCTCTTTGGTGTGGTCAACGCGCTTGACGACAGCCTTCTCACCCTTGAACGGTCCCGCGATAAGTTCAACGATAGTACCCTCGTCAATACCGGAGACAACCGGCTTCGGGACAAGGAAGTGCTTAATTTCTTCCATTGAGGTCTCGCTTTTGAGTACAACCCTTGCATGTGCGATTGTTTCGACAAGCTCCTCAATTCTTGCGTGCTCTTCAGGACTCTCAACAAACACGTAGCCTTTGATGTCTTCCGGAACGATGACGGAGGTGACTACAACATCCGTCATCTCGTTTTCGATAGCCTCACGGATGTTGTCTGCAACGGTTCTCTCGTGCTTGTTGGTCGTCTTGATGATATAGTAGTGGTTTCCAAACTCTGAGGCGGTCATGTTTCGGTTACGGGAGGAGATATTCAAACAGCAGGTAG
>JAGARL010000219.1 GCA_017622255.1 Methanocorpusculum sp. | reverse complement strand
TTTCCGTGCGGTAAAGGGCACGAGCCTGCATCATTCGGAAAGTGGATACTTCGTCCGCCGCTGCCGGGTTCCACCCTTCCGGCTCTCTGAAAACGGTTTCTGACAAAGATGGTTTTCGTCACCACGATGCTTTGTATTCCTCCGTAATTATAGCAGATTCCCGGCGGAATTGCAAGGCTTTCCCGAAAATTTATGCAACAAAAAACCAGAGTCTGGCGGACTCCGGTTTTTCGATTGCTTAGTAGCTTAAGTTAACGTTAACTTATCTCTTCTTGGAGAGAGCGTAGCCTGCTGCGGAAACGAGTGCTGCAACAGCTGCGATTACGCCAAAGTCGAAGGTCTGAGCTGCTTCTTCTTCGGTTTCTTCTACAACTTCTTCAACAACGGGTTCTTCAACAACAGTTTCTTCTACAACTTCTTCAACAACAGGTTCTTCTACAACCGGTTCTTCAACTACGGGTTCTTCTACAACAGGTTCTTCAACTACCGGAGCAGCTGCTTCAACCTTAGCACCGCAGACTACAACTTCGGAAACCTGGAAGGTACCGGAGAGACCGCCTTCGGACTGGAACATGATGTACTTGTAAGCGTCGGTAGTGTCTACTGCTGCTGCATAGTAGGTGAAGTTGGTTTCTTCGAAGAAGTAATCATCACCGTATGCGATAGCGGTCCATGCAGCACCGTCCTTGGAACCGTAGATTGCCCATTCGTAAGGAGAACGCTGGTTGTATTCTGCGTTGTCGTTTGCGGTAGCCATGATGATACCGTCGATGGTGTATTCACCGTCGAGAGCAGCGATGGAAGTGGTGGGGAATTCGTTGGAGCAGAACTTGGTAGCAGTATCGCCGTCCCAGAGGTTTTCGGGACCTTCGTTGCCGAAGCCGGTGGTACCTGATACGAAGGTGTAACCGGAGATTGCGGTCTTGCCGATTGCTGCAACTGCTTCTTCAGCGGTAGCGTAGCCAGCACCGGAGTTTGCGATCGGATCAACAGCCGGGTATTCCTGATATGCGTCGTATGCTTCGATTGCAACTACGTCGGTAGCTTCTGCTGCGGGAGCTTCAGTAGCTGCGGGAGCTGCTGCACCACCGGCCTGTTCCGGGAATGCGTAGTTGTCATCTGCGGTACGGAATGCGAGAGCTGCTTCCTTGGTCGGGAAGAATGCGATGTAGTCGATGTAGATGGATTCGCCGCCGGCCATGTTTCCGCCGGAGTCGGAGCCGTCATCGCCTTCACGCCACATTGCGTCGAGACGGATGTATTCTACGGTGCCTTCCCAGTAGGTTTCGGTGAGGGAAGCTCCCTTGAATGCGTTGGCGGTCTTTACGTTTTCATCCGGGATGTAGATGAGGTAGGTGTACCAGCCTTCATCTTCGGACTTCACGTCGATGTGCGTACATTCCGGACCGGAGAGAGAACGGCCGTTGGTAGCACCGAAGAGTTCGATTGCGGTTGCGTAAGAGGGATTCTTAACGCGGGCCTTTGCCCAGAACACGTCTTCAACGTTATCTGCAGGCATATTTACGGGAACGTACGGGTCATTGCCGGAAGCAAGGAATTCGTAGCATTCAACGCCGTCGATGGTGTCGCCGAAGAAGGACATTGCGTTTGCGCCGCCGAGAACGTCGTTCATAGCTTCGTCAGAGTTGAAGTCCCAGAGAAGGGTAGGTTCAACTTCTGCTGCGGGAGCTGCAGTGGAAGCGGATGCTGCAGGAGCTGCTGCGCCGCCGTAAGTCGGGTTGGAGCCGTCCTTAGCCTTACCGTAAAGTTCAACTTCAGCAACGTCGCCGTGCTGCATATAGTTGATGTAACGGAAGTAACGGTAACCGGTGTTTACGTCTGCATCAATTTCAGCAGTGCAGTCTACGAATGCGATTTCGGAAGCTGCGCCGTTTGCATTGAAGAAGATTTCAACGGATTCTTCGAATTCAGGGTCGTTGGAAGCTTCGATGGTAGCACCGTCGAATCTGTCAAGGAAGGTGGTTCTGGGGTGAATCATGATCTTGGTGAGGATCATTTCTTCGCCTGCGTCGATACCACACCAGTCAACGGAAGCGGTAGCCGGGTCGTAGAAGGTTTCGATGTTGCCGTCGAACGCTGCTGCGCGGCCGGAAGCTGCGGTGCCGTCCCAACCGTTTTCCATACCGATGATTTCACCGGCGATAAGAACGGAGTCAGCGGGAACAGCGGTGCCGGAGCAGGGATATGCTGCCGGGAGAGAAGAAGATGCTGCGGATGCTGCGGGAGCTGCTGCAGCTGCGGAAACGTCGCCAACGCCTTCAAGAGTTACCATAGCGAACGCGCCTGCGTCCTTACCGTTACCGGTGCAGCCTTCAGCGAGCTGAGTATGGCAGTAGTCCTGACCGTTACCCCAGGAGATAACGTAGCAGCAGCTGACGATTTCGCCTTCCTTCGCTTCCTTGGTGGTGAAAGCAGAGAAGGGAGTACGGACTTCGTAGGTTACAACATCACCGTCAACGGTAACGATATAGTCTTCGTTTGCCTTTGCAGCATAGCCGGAACCGAGATAGTCAGCCCAGACATTGGTGATGAGTTCGTTGGTGTCGGAGGTAAGACCAACACCGTATTCGAGACGGCTTTCGCCGAGCTGATCGTCGTCAGCAAAGTTGAGCTGAACAGCACCGGAATACCACATGGAAGCCGGGTCTGCACCCCAGGTGTTGTCGTGACCGTTCGGGTCAGTGAACTGAATGTAGGTGTAGAAGTAGGTTTCGTCCCAGGAGAGGGCGAGCTTGTAATCGAGACCGAATGCGGTCTGGTCGTTTGCGTCGTCTGCGCAGGCAGAAGAACGCCAGGATTCGTCAACAGCGATATCGAAATATTCGCCGGGCGTGTAGGTTCCATCAGGAGCCCATGCTGCAGCTGCCTTCTTTACGCCGAAAGCAACTTCGTAGTAGGCTTCTTCCTGAATGAAGCTTGCGGAAGCCGGAGCAACCATTGCAGATGCGCCAACAATACCAGCAAGAAGCAGGGTGAGAGCTTTTTTCATGGAGATACGTCCTTTCTTGAATTTGTATTTCTTCCGTCGGTTGCCATGGGAAATACATGGGAAACAGG
>JAGARL010000218.1 GCA_017622255.1 Methanocorpusculum sp. | reverse complement strand
GGTCTACTGCGGTCAGCACATCCACACCTCGTTCCAGATTCGTATGCCGTATGTCAAGGGGATGCTGCATCAGGTGGATTTCAAGGATTTTTTCAAACGCACCGGCACGAAGGTGATCAAGGACATCTGGGGGAAGAATCATCCGGTGGAGAACGTGGATATCATTCTCACCAAAAGTCAGTTCAAAGGATACGGCTGGCTGCGGGATAACCGGATGACCTGGGAGGACTATTGGAAGGCTTTTTCCAAATATGATCACGCGCTGTACATTACGAATGTCAGCAAGGAAAAACCGGAGACACATACGGAACTGAATTATCAGTTTCTGTCTACTGTGTCCATGGAGGCGGACGAGTTCCGACCTGCTGATCTGCCGGATGGCTGGAAAGTTAGTCCCGCCTCCGAGCCCCGACACTGGCTGACGAAGGAGACGGAGTTGGCCTACTACAACTTCTGTGCCGATGAACAGTTCCGACGGAACTATTTTCTGGAATTCCTGAACAAGCGGACGCTGTTCAACAAGAGTCGGGAGTACATTCTCGCCAGCGTTCTGCAAAAGAATCCTCTGTTCATTCATGAACCAATTTACACAAAGCAGTTGAACGCCGCGGCGGAAAAGATTCTGAAGCAGTATTCTGTAGGTCGGCTGATCGTCGCGGGAGATAACCGATACCTCTCCGGTGACCTGTTTGCGCTTATGCGTCCTTTGGTTTATGAAAGCGTTTTGCCAACGCCAGAGCAACGGTGGTTTTATCAGAACCTTCCGGCAAGCTCTTTTGCGGAAAACAGTTTCTTTGCCCCCGGTGCCGCATACACCCACGGGGACAACTGCACGCTTCTTCGTAATCCCCACATCGCCAGAAACGAAGAACTGCAGCTTTCTGTTTACCCTACGGATGATGAACTGCGGAATACTTATCTTGGGCATCTCACGGACGTGGTGATGGTGTCCGCCGAATCACTGGCGGCGGAACGGCTGGGCGGCGCTGACTACGACGGCGACATGATCAAGACCATCTCCGATCCCATCCTGAACGCCTGCGTCAGAAAGAATTACCAGTATGAGGAATACGGGATGCTCTCCAACGCCGTCAATCTTCCGTTTTTGAAGATCCCCGCGCTTTCCTCCTACAACAGAGACGCCAATAACTGGCATGACCGCTTTGAGGTTGTCCGCGACACCTTTTCCTCCCGCGTAGGTCAGATCTGCAACGCAGCACTGGACCGCAGCATCATCGCCTACAATGAAAACTCTGATGTGGAAGAGAAGCGGCGCTGCCAGAGAGAAACGGAGACGCTTGCCATCCTCACCGGTCTGGAAATCGACGCTGCCAAGACCGGTATCCGCCCTGACCTGACAGATTATCTGGGAACACGGACGGTAAAACGAACTGCGTTCCTGCAATATAAAAAGCTGATCGAGGACGCAGAGGAGCGCCGTGTCTGGTATGAACCCACCCATCAGCAGAAGTTGAAAGCATTCTTTGACAAGACTGACTGGGAACAGGTGGACTCCCATGTGGAGCGGCTCCCGTATCTGGCTCTGCAGCTAAAGAAAAATACACCGAAAATCAAACCGCGTCCCGCAGAGGACAGCGAGTTATTTGCCTTTGCCCAGAAGCCGGACTGGAAGGACCGACTGGACAGAAAGACACTTTCTTCTGTTTCTGCACTGCTGAAAGATTACGAAGCC
>JAGARL010000217.1 GCA_017622255.1 Methanocorpusculum sp. | reverse complement strand
CATTCGCGTCCGGGGCAAAACCTTTGGAAACACCACCCGAACGCTTGCGGCGCTTGTCGAGCAGGGCTGTTTTCCGGAAGCCGCGGCTTCGGTTGTGCACCGGCTTTTTGGAAGCCGTACAAACGGCAGTGTGATGCGGACGCTTCCAATCGGGCTTACCGCGCCGTCCAAAGCGGCGGCGCAGGCCGAGGCACGGCGGGTATCCTCCTTTACCCACGCAGACAGCGAAGCCGCTGATGCCTGCGCCGCGGTTTCGTCCGCGGTCTATTCCCTGCTGCACGGCGTATCAAAAGCGGAGGTGCTCGAAGCCGTTCCCGCAAAATATCTGGAAGGGGAACTCTGGCCGTCGGTGGATGCGCTCGAATCCACGCGCTGTGCGTTCTGCATCTTCCGCGATGCAGATGATTACCGGGATGCGGTTGCCCGTGCCTGCCGGCTCGGCGGAGACACGGATACCATAGGAGCCGTTGTCGGCGGAATGTACGGCGCATATCAGGGAATCGATGCGGTGCCGCGTAAGTGGCGGGAGATGCTTGATGTCAAAGACCGCTTAACAGCGGCGGTAAAAAAGATCTGGGGTTAGAAGAGTTCCAGCTGTTTCTGTTTTCCGCCGGCTTTTACCCGGAACTTTTCTTCATTTAAGCGGCGGACCTCGCGTTCCAGTCCGGGGTTTGCCGAGCGGACAAACGATACCGCTTCCTCAAAGGAGGGTGCGTCTGCCGGGAAGAGGAGGTAGCCGAATCCGGCAAGAAGGGACGCATAGACTTCGGTAAGAAGGACTGGTTCATTTGGCAGGAGTTCTGCGAAGTCCTGATAGAGGAGAATGCACTGCTCAAGCGGGTAGAATCCGGCTTTTATCTTCCGGGTAAACTCTGCGATGCGTTTTTCGAGTGCCGGGCGCAGTTCTGCGGGGAGTGCCTCGTCTTTCAGGTTTGCGGAGAGTACGGCATGCAGTTTCGAGAGCCGGGAAAGCGTAATTGGTTTTCCATCCCGCATGCGGAAGGCGTTGAAGAGGTTCTGCACCAGATTTACTTCCGGGAGGGTTTTTCCGCGCGGAATTGTGCCGGTGGAAAACATCTTCGCAATCTCATCCGCCTCGAAGGTAACCTCTGGGATGGAGGCAAGGTAGGCGGATGCGTACTCTTCCGGCGAGAGCTGCATGCGCCGCGCAAGCAGAAGCCGGAACCGCTCCAGTTCAAAGACGGCGTCTGCATCATCATACTGGTCGTAGCGGAAGGTTTCTGCACGGTATTTTGCCGCCTTGGCGATACATTTCAGCTCCAGCTCAAAACCGTAGAGGGAGGCGCAGCGGTTGACTTCTGTCCGGGTGGGCGGGGTTCCTGAGGTAATCAGACGGGATGCAGAGAACTTTTTCGCGTCGGAAAAGATTTCGCGAATCAGATAATATTTCTGCACGCTGTTTTGGATACGGAACTCGATACGGTAGAAGTCGCCGGCGGTCATTTCCTCTATATTGGATGTGAAAGAAGGTAATGGTATTGTATTAAACGCAGTTTTTGGGACTGCCGTCTAAAAATGCCCGGATGTTTTCAAACACCAGATGCGCCCGTTTCAGAAACGCTTCATTGGTCGCAAATCCGATGTGCGGGGCAGCAGTCAGGTTTTTTGCCTGCAGAAGCGGGGTGTCTGAGGGAAGGGGCGGTTCGGTGTCGAAGACGTCGATACAGGCGCCGGCAAGGCGTCCTTCGTTGAGGGCATCAGAAAGTGCCGCTGCGTCGACCACAGGCCCTCGTGCAGTGTTTATGAGAACGGCAGACGGCTTCATCAGGCTGAGTTTTTCCGCGTTGATGAGTCCTCTGGTCTCCTCGGTCAGCGGGACATGGAGCGAGACGATGTCGCAGGTGGAAAGAAGGGTGTCTAAGTCGGTCCAGGTAACACCTTCGATCTTTTTTTGTGTCCGTGACCAGGCATACACGGTACAGCCGAATGCCTGAGCGATGCGGGCAACGCGGCATCCAATCGCTCCGGCGCCTACAATGCCGAAGGTTTTTCCTTCCAGTTCAAAGCCGATAAGCCCTGCTTTGGTGCCGCCCGTGCGGACCGCGTTTTCGCAGGCTTCGAGGTTCCGGTACCGGGATATCAGCATGCCGAACACCAGGTCTGCCACTGCCGCTGTTGCGTATCCTGCACAGTTTCAGACGGTAATTTTTCGCTCTCTGCAGGCGGCAAGCGGAATATGGTCCACACCGGTAAAGGCGACGGCAAGGAATTTCACCTTCTGCCATCCGGCGAGTGTCGCTTCTGTGACGGGCTGGTTTGCGAGGATGATGATGTCTGCATCTTTTCCGCGTTCGATTAATGCGGCGGTATCTTCTGCTCTGCTGTCATAGCAGATGAACTCTGCATCCGGGGCAGTTTTTCGGGCAAGTGTTTCCAGGAGGCTTTTTTCTACGCCTAACGGTTCGATTACGGTAATTTTCATGGTGTCTCCGGTGCTTTTGTCCGCATCCGCTCTGCAAGAAGCACCATCTCCCGCACTTCTCCTTCACAGCGGGCGGCAATTCCTGCATAGTCCTTCTCGTCTGCCATTTCCCAGACGACTTTTCCGGTCGGCTTTTTGTCCCGCTCCGGGATGAAGAGGTCTGCCAAGGCATTGTGGGTTTTCGGGTAGAGCAGGGGGGCGTCGCTTTTCAGGAAGCCGATTCCGGCAACGGCGAGGTCTACCACGCGGACCTTGCAGACGGTTTCGTAAATCTCATCAGCTGGGGCTGTTTCATAGGCAAGGCATTTGGCAAAAATTGCCGGCATGTCGAACTGGGAAATACCGACGCCGGCAACCACCGGGTCTGCGTGATGCTGTTTTTTCACACTGGCCCGTCTGCGCATTCCGGCAAAGATGCTGTAGATGGAGGAGACGACTTCTGCTTCGTCTCCTTCGTCCCATACCCAGTGGTGTTCGAACTCCGGGGAGGTGAGAATTTCACCGGTTCGCGGACGCGAGAGGTGAAAGACGCCGCCGAGAAGAGTGTGTCCTTCTTTGAACGGATTTACGGCAAGCGATGCTCCGGTCTTTCGCTTCCGGTCCGCTTCCGGGACATAGGCTTCCAGGTCGAAGACCAGCAGTTCGGTGGAGACGGGGAATTTTACCATCAGATCACCGAGAGGGCAATTAAGCCGAGGATTCCTGTCCAGATGGTGTGGACAGCGATTGCTGTCAAAAGAAGTCCCATAATCTTGGAGAGGATTACAATTACGGTTTCTCCAAGCAGTCTTTTGATGACGGTGGAGAATACCAGAATCAGCCAGATACAGACCAGGGCAAGCAGTACGGCTGTCAGAGTGATGAGCAGTCCTTCCTGTGCGCCGAGAATCATAACGGTTGTGATGGCTCCCGGACCGCACATAATCGGCGTTCCGATAATGACACCTGCCATGGCCTTCTTTCCGATGCGGTCCGGGCTTGCGAGGCTTTTATGTCCGGCAGACGAGCCGCCGATGTCGATTCCCAGCACAATCTGCAGACCGAGGATGAAGAGAATCACACCGCCGGCGACTTTGAAGCTTTCCAGTTCGATTCCCAGCAGGTCAAAGACGAGGTCGTTGAAGAACAGGAAGGAGAGCATGAGAACGCCGGCGACCGCTGTCGCGATGAATGCCTGTCTGATGACTTCTGCTTTGCTGAGGTTCTGCGTCAGGTTGATGAACATGGATACAGACAGCAGCGGGTCTAAGATGATGAGCATCGTAAACCAGGCGGAAAGGATGGGGAGGAGGTATTCTATCATGATTTATGCACGGTTTAAGGTGATTACGAACTCCCGGTCTGCCATGTCGCTTTCAACAAGGCCGAGCCGGTAAGGGTTTGCCGGGAAGGTGATTGTTTTTCCGTCACAGGTGACGGGGGTGTCTGTTCCTTCGATTCTGGTGTTGAAGGAGGTGCCGCCCAGATATTCCCAGGAGGCAGGGGTACTGAAGGTGCTGTCCCCGAAGACGGAGGAGGTGACCGCTCCGCTGAACTGTGCGGTTCCGTCGGCAGATACTTCTGCGCGGAAGGAGACGGAGGCAATGAAGGGAACACTGGATTTTCCGCTCCAGGTTCCGGCAATCAGGTCTGCTCCCGGCTGTACGGATGGTTTTTGTTCTTCCGCCGGCGGTTTTGTCTGGCTCTCCTGTTCATTTTGTCCGGTTTCTTTTTCATCCGGCAGGGATTGCGGAGTTTCTGTTTCCGGAGCCTGCGGTTTTGTGTCTGTTACTCCGGAGATGATTTCGATTTCCGGTTCCTCATCTACGACGTCAGCCGGTCCTATCAGCCCGAAGGAGAGGACAGAGAGCACAGCCATGACTGCCGCGAAGATATCAAAGCCCATACAATATACTAATCGTGTATAGGTAAAAAAGATTGGGGTCTGTCCGGTTTCCTCCAAATGATGTCTGCAAGTTCTCTCCATTCCAGCTAAGCCGTCAGGCGCATGCTGGTCTGCGTCGCGGGCATCCGGGCGGGCGAAAAGAGATTGGGGTATCAGGCTTTTCTGCGTTTCATCTCAAGCGGTATGTTCATATCGTACCGCGGGTTGGATACTGCTCCCATCCGGTAGGGGTTTACGGTGGTTTTGATTACACTGCCGTCGAGGATGAACTCAAGCCGGTAATTATCATAGGTTCCGATGAAGCGGTTTTCTCCGCAGTGTTCCCAGCAGAGTCCGTCTTTGCAGACGCGCATCTTTTCCCCGAGGATTTTGACCTGCCCGTCTGCTTTTGCGGTTCCGTCCTCGCGGAAAACGATGCTGCATTCACCGGATGCCAGAAGCGGGATGGTTTTTGTCCCGTGCCATTCGCCGAGGATTCTCTTTTTCATGTCTCTTATGTGGTTACTTTCCCAGAATAAAGGGTTGCGGATGTTTATATGCGCGGAGGATGACAGGGTATTAATACTATGACATCATATTGAATTAATGGGTCGATGTTTCGCCCTAAACCCTCTCATGGGAAAACCAATGAGTGGTTTAAGATGAACATGAAGGAGTATCTGGCCGTACTCCTTCATACCTTGGAAAACTGTTTTTCATTCTTCAAATAATTCTGTAAGCAGACGTTCTCTGTTTTCCAGAAACATCTTTGTTATCTGATAGCTTTCAGTCTCTTCATAGGAAGCAGGGGAGATGGTGCTGTTCGAGAAGGAAAAGATATCCGCTCCGGGAAGTCCTAAGAGGATTGGGGAGTGCGTGGCGATGATAAACTGCGAGCCGTTCTTTGCCATTTCGGCGATTATCAGAAGGAGTGTTAACTGTCTTTGCGGAGACAGTGCGGCTTCGGGTTCGTCCATTAGGTAGAGTCCGCGGCGGTTGGTAAATTCCTGGAAGAAGGCAAGAAAGCTTTCTCCGTGGGACTGATGATGCAGGCGTTCTCCGCCGTACGTTTTCCCGTATATCTGTTCTGCGGCGGTTGCGACGTTGAAGAAGCTTTCCGCACGGAGGAAGTATCCTGCCTGCGGGCGGGAAATGCCTTTTGTGAGGTGCAGGGCTGCGGCAAGGTCATGCGACTCCGCGTAGGTGCTGAAGGTATAGTTCAGCGTGCCGCCTTCCGCGTTGAAGCCGTAGGCGACGGCGAGCGCCTCTATCAGCGTGGATTTTCCCGAACCGTTCTCGCCGACGAAAAAGGTTACCGGGTTTTGGAAGGAGAACTCATCCTGACTGCGTATTGCCGGTATGCTGTGCAAAAAGGAGTGACTCGGGACTTTGTCCCAGTCTGTTCTGAAACTGCGGAGGAAAAGATTAGAGTGCAGCATTTTCTGCTTTTTCTGCACGAACGAGTTCCTTTGCCTGCTTTCCGGTAAGATGCTCAATTTCCAGAGCAAAGACGGTCATCTTGTCCAGATTCCTCTCGACGGTGTCTGCGAGTTCCTCGGCAAAGCCCGGACGGTATTTTGCGCCGAGAACCTTTGCGGCTTCCCGTGCCTCGTTACGGTCCAGGATTCTGATTTTGCCAAAGGCTATGACGCTGATAAAATAGGTGGTGTATTCATCCGGGATGACTGAATCTTTTTCGACCACACAAAAGGATGCCTTGCTGTTTCGGTCTATCGCATCAATCTTATGCCCGGTAAGTGCGCTGTGGAAGATGAGCCGCGTTCCGTCGTACACATAGCTCATGGGAACTGCATACGGATAGTCATCGTCTCCGGAAAGGGCGAGAACTCCTGAAGTGCCGCGTTCCAGAACGGCTTTTGCCTCTTCTTCTGCAAGCTGCTGGCGAATCCGGCGCATCTTTCTAAACATAGAATATGGTGTGCTGTATGGAAAAGAAAGTGTTTCGGGCGATAACCTGCCTTACCCTGACTCTTTTTCTCTTATCCCATATGACACGACGAACATCTCCCGCCTGTATCCCCGCGACACCTTGCGGGTATGCGGCGGCTCTCCGCCTTAACCCGCCTGTTTTTTTTTTTATCCCATATGACACGAGGAACAGCTTCCCCGCAGACTTCTTTCGGTGAGGATGCCGATTTGCAGTTCCAGCTCCCGCACGCGCTCTTCGAGGTCGTCATTCTGTTTTGCAAGCCGTGCAACCTGCGCTTCCAGTTCTTCTAAGGATACCATACACAACTCTTCGTCTCACAGCTATTTAACAGCAGAGGTTCAGGTACTCTGTAGAAATACTGCCCTGTTCTGAACTCCTTTATTCTCCCCGGCACAATACAGATATGAGGAAGAGAACTGAAAACCAATCAGCCTTCCTGAAAAGAAGTGAACCTTCATGCCAACCCACAAAAAAGAAGATAAAATGGCAAAACAGGCCGCGAAGAAAGAATCTTCCAGCACCCCTGTTTCTGCTCCGAAAAAGACTGCTCACAAGTGAGTCATACAACACCCCGGAGGGAGAATTCTCCCCTCCCTCTCCCCTTTTAATCCTTTTTCGGCATTGAAAGCGGCTTTTCGAGCCCGATAGATGCCGCCTGCATCAGCGAATCATAGTTCATCGTCGTCTCGACACAGCCGTCGGTTGTTGTCACGACGCCAATCGTCGTCATGGAAATCTTGCGGCCGAGTGCCAGTCCCTCTTTTACCTCCATCAGACAGCCAACGCCGATCATCGCCTGCGGGCGGTACTTTTTCACCAGACGCTTGATAAAGGTCAAACCCGGGATGATGAAGGTCATATATCCGGCATCCTTCAAGACCGGAATCGCATCGCCTAAGGGGCACTTTCCGCAGGAGATGCAGGAGATTCCCACATCAGGCGACAGCCGTGCAGGACATTTTGCCGACCGCAGACACAGCGGAATAAACACTGCACGCTTTTCCACCGGAACTTTGGCGAATGCCGAGTAGTTCATCTGATTGTCAATGCCGATTAAAAACTCCATCAGCTGTGCGGAATCCACGCCGAGCATCATGCAGAACAGTTTGACTGTCCCTTCCATCAGCGTGAGGACCGGGCGCAGGAGTTTTGGCAGGTACATCTTCTTCTTCTTAATCGAGAGGGCAATCAGGCATCCGATAAGGAACGAGAGGATAACCCACAGGACAAGAATAATGATGACCAGTTCGCCGAGCAGGTACACTATTGAGTTCCAGACCGGAGAGTCAAAGAGTGCAACGGGGAGATACTCGGCAATCATTTCAGTTCGCTAAAGTCATACGGCGGGTAGAACACGCCTTTTTCCGTGATGATTCCGCTGACTAACTCCAGCGGGGTTGCATCAAATGCGTAGTTGATGACCGGAACATTTTCCGGCACGGTGGTCTTTCCAAAGAGTTCGGAAACTTCCGCACGGCTTCTCTCCTCGACGACGATGTCTTTTGCCTCTGCTTCCACATCAAAGGTGGATGCAGGGGCTGCAACGTAGAAGGGAATGTTGTGGTGCTTTGCGCAGATTGCGTGCATGTAAGTTCCAATCTTGTTAAAGACCGCGTCTTTGGTAATCCGGTCTGCGCCGACGATTACTGCGTCGATTTTTCCCTGCTGCATGAGGTATGCGGCTTCGGAGTCGATGATTGTCGTGACCGGAATCTTGTCGCGGGCAAGTTCGAACGCGGTAAGACGCGAGCCCTGCAGAAGCGGTCTGGTCTCACAGGAGAGAACAGAGATTTTCTTTCCCATCTTCCAGGCGGAGCGGACAACGCCGAGCGCAGTTCCCCAGGAGGAGCAGGCGAGCGCTCCGGCGTTGCAGTGCGTAAGAACCGTTCCAATCTGCGGGAGCAGTTTCGCACCGTTTCTGCCAAGCTCCATGCAGGTATTGGTATCGTCCTCGGCGATTTTCTTTGCCGCATAGAGCGCCATAATCTTTGCCATCTCCGGCGGCAGGTTTTCCATGCTGAGGAGGACCTTCTTTACCCCCCAGGAGAGGTTGACCGCGGTCGGTCTGGTGTTAATCAGCTCTGCGGCGTCAGCGGCAACGGTTTCCTCGAACTCGATATCCGATTCACAGGAGCGGGCGGAAAGTGCGACACCGAATGCGCCGGCAACGCCAAGCGCCGGAGCTCCGCGGATTGCAAGGCGGCGAATCGCATCGGAAAGCGCGTTGATGGTTCTGATTTCGAGTACCTTGTACTCGGTCGGCAGAAGCGTCTGGTCAACAGCCATAATGCAGCTCTGCTCATCATCCCACCAGAGGGTTTTTTCTTCGCTGATAACCGGCTTTTTGCCGTTTGTTCTCTTCTGAACCATTATTCACCACGCTCCATAACACAGAGGAATGCTTTTGCGGCAGCCGAACCGCCGGATACGACGGAGTCCGGGATGTCTTTCGGGGCAAGGGCTGTTCCGGCAATAAAAATTCCCGGCGCTTTGCTCACCGCCGGAGAGAAGGCGTCTTCGGCGGTTAAGAAACAGCTTTCGTCCATAGAGATTCCGAGGTTTTCTGCCAGGCGGACGGTGTCCGGCTCAGGGGACATGCCGACCGAGAGGATAACCAGATCTGCTTCGAGGTTGACGAACTCGCCGGTCTCGGTGTTTTCGATGGGGAGGACCAGACGGTCCTTGGACTTCTGCACCTCTCCGGTGAAGGTCCGGATGAAGGAAACGCCCATGTTCTTTGCCCGCTCGAAGTACTCTTCGTAGCCTTTGCCGTATGCTCTGACATCATTGTAGAGGATGGAGACTTCGCACT
>JAGARL010000025.1 GCA_017622255.1 Methanocorpusculum sp. | reverse complement strand
CCACCACCTCCGCAAATCTCTCGGCGGCATTCTCGGAAAAAAATCTCAGCGTCATGCAGATTGGCTGCGACCCGAAACATGACAGTACCAGAATGCTCATGCACGGACGGTGGATTCCGACCGTTCTCGAACAGATGTACGAGAAAAAGGACATCAAAGAAGAAGACATCATCTTTGAAGGGTTCGGGGGCGTACGCTGTGTAGAGGCAGGAGGACCTGAGCCTGGAATCGGCTGTGCAGGACGCGGAATTATCGCGACATTTCAGCTCCTCGAAAAGATGCAGGCGCTCTTTGGCGATGTGGTCGTCTATGATGTGTTAGGCGATGTTGTCTGCGGCGGATTTGCGCTTCCAATGAGGGACGGTTATGCAGAAGAGGTGTATCTGGTAACATCCGGTGAACTGATGAGTCTCTATGCTGCAAACAATATCAGCAAAGCAGTAGCCAGACTCGGCGGAAGAAGTACTGCAAAATGCAAACTGGGAGGCGTCATCTGCAATGCGAAAAATATGGATAATGAATATGAACTCGTCAAAGAGTTTGCAGAACGCATCGGCTCAAAACTCATCTGCTACATTCCGCGAAGCAAATCCGTGCAGGCGGCAGAAGTAAACCGCATGACCGTCATCGAACACGACCCCACATCAGAACAGGCGGATGTATACCGCAAATGTGCGGATGAGATTCTTGCAAACGACGATTTCCGCATACCAACCCCGCTGAGTCTTGAGGAGCTGGAAGACCTTGCAAGAAAATATCTCTGAAAAACGCCTCGGCGGATGTGCACTTGGCGGAACACTTGCGGTAACGGCATTTATCCGTGACGGAATCACGGTCATTCACGCACCGCAGGGCTGTGCGCATCAGATGTTTTCCGGATTTCATGCGATGATGGCAGACGCAGGCCTTTCCCGCATCCCGAAGGTCATCGTCTCCAATATCCAGAACCGCGAGGCAATCTTCGGCGGAGAGGAAGCGCTTGCTGAAGCGCTCGATAGAGCAGAGGAAGAGTCGCCGGCACTGATTTCCGTTGTCACCTCCTGTGTTCCGGAAACCATCGGCGATGACACAGAAGGCGTCTGTGCCGCACATCCCGCTTCAGAAAGGATTGTCTATATTCCGGCATCCGGTTTCCTCGGCGGCTCATCACAGGCAGGAGAAAATACCGCATTAGTCCGGCTTTCCACACTGGCTGAACCGAAAGAGCCGATTCCGCGAACTGCAGCCCTCATCGGGGAAAAGAATCTGGAGTCCGAAGTGGAGGAGAACTATGCGGAGGTCTGCAGACTGCTGGACCGGCTCGGCATCAAGGTTATCCTCCGGTTCTGCCGAAACATCGAGGCGGCAGAGATTGCCCGCCTTGGAGAGGCGGCATTCTTCATCATCCGCGACGAGCGGGTGGAGGAGGCAGGAATTACCATTGCAAACCGGTTTGGAAGGCCGTATGTCTCCGCCTTTCCCTCAGGACTTTCCGGTTCTATCTCCTTCCTGCAGGAAGCAGGAAAGGCCTGCGGCATTCCGGAAGAGGAAATTGCAAAAGCCGTTTTTGCCGAAGAAGAATACCAGAGAGAACAGCTCGCACCGTTCGCAGAACTTGCAGGCACAGCAGTCGCGCTCGGCTTTGAACCGTTTGCGGGATGTCATGCAGTTGCCCGCGAGGCGATGGAGCGTATCGGAATTTCTGAATCCACGGACGGCATGCCGGTAAAACTGCCGTTCTATCTGCCGGTTGGTGCTGCCGGTGTTTTGAAGATGCTCTATTTGTGGCGGAGGGAGAAGAGAAGATGAGTTGTCTTGAAAATCCGGTAATGCCTTGTGCGATGACCGGCGCCTGTGCAGTCCTTTCCGGTTTTGCCGGGCTGTCTGTGGTGATTCACGGTTCATCCGGATGCTACTACTATCCGCGCTCGATTCTGCGGACACACCTGCACTCCACCTATCTTCTGGAGTCGGAGATTGTCTTCGGTACTGTTGACCGCCTGCAGGAGGTTGTCTCCTCGCTTGAAGCAGAGGGAAAGCCGGTTGCGGTTGTCAACACCTGCATCCCGGCACTGACCGGCGAGGATTTGGCAAACGCGTTTTCCGGGACAGATGCGGTGTTTGTGGACTCCCCCGGTTTCTCCGGAAATGCGGAAGCCGGAGTAAAAGCGGCATACGATGCCTTAAACATCCAGTGCGCCGATGTATCGGCAGTAAACATCGACGGCATCTGCGGACTGGATTT
>JAGARL010000216.1 GCA_017622255.1 Methanocorpusculum sp. | reverse complement strand
TTCTTTGTCATGAACGCCGGAGATAAACTCAGAAAAGTCATCAACCCGGAGATTGTCAAAACCGGTTCTGCACAGGCGGAGATGGAGGAAGGATGTCTCTCTGTTCCGGGCATTCACAAAAGAGTCCGCAGACCGAAAAGAATCACTGTCCGCTACACCAATGAAGCAGGCGAGACCGTCGAAGAGGAACTCAAAGACTTCCCGGCCCGCGTGTTCCAGCATGAATATGACCATTTAGACGGCGTCTTATTCGTCGACCGCTTAACACCGGTTGCCCGAAAACTTATCGGCCGTCAGCTTGAGGCATTAAAGGAGGAAACCGCATGAGAGTTATTTTTATGGGAACGCCGGAGTATGCTATTAGCTCGCTTGAAGCAGTGTATACCGAGCATGAAGTGGTTGCGGTTCTCACGAGAGCAGACAAGCCGAACAAGAGGGGAAACAAAATCCAGTTCTCTCCGGTAAAGGAGTTCGCCTTAGCGCACAACATTCCGGTCTTCCAGCCGGAAAATCTGAAGGATGAAGCGCTCTACGCAGAGCTTGCCGCCCTCAATCCGGATATCTCCGCGGTTGTTGCTTACGGCATGATGATTCCAAACAACATCATTGACCTGCCGAAGTGTGGAACAATTAATGTGCACGGATCGCTTCTCCCGAAGTACCGCGGGGCTGCCCCCATGCAGTACTCGGTCTTAAACGGCGACGAGACGGCAGGAGTTACCATTATGTATGTCTCGGAAGCGTTAGACTCCGGAGACATCATCTTAAAGAAGGAGATTCCAGTAGGCGTTGATGAGACCTTCGGCGAACTCCATGACCGCCTCGCAGTGCTTGGCGCAGAAGCACTCGTCGAAGCCATGCGGGAAATTGCAGACGGTACATCTACCCGCACCCCGCAGAACTCTGCGGAAGCTACCTTTGCCCCGTCGATTAAGAAGGAGGAGTGTATCATCGACTGGACACTGCCGGCATCCCTGGTGCACAACCGTGTTCGCGGGCTGTCGCCCATCCCCTGCGCGAACACCCGCCTTCCGGACGGCAAACTGCTGAAGGTGTACCGCACGGAAAAGGTCGAAGGATACTCCGGACAGCCGGGCGAGGTTGTGGATGTAATCAAAAAGAAGGGATTCGTTGTTGCCTGCGGAGAAGGGGCAGTGTGTGTTGTCTCCGCAAAGCCGGAAGGTAAACGCGAGATGCCCGGATTTGAGTTAGTCAACGGGCATTATGTAAAAATCGGCGATGTGTTTTCAGCAGGAAATTCCTGCTGAACTTTTTTTAGAGGAAGACGTAGCTTGCCGGGTTGAAGATGGCAAGCATTAAGTTGAACATCTCTTTGATAATCTCGATAGGATTCGGGATGAAGAGCGTCTTCGGGAAGGTGTAGGTTGCTTTGATGGAGTTTGCAGTTACCGACACAACCTCTGCTCTCTCCCCATTGATGTAAACAATGGTGTCCTTGTCAAAGGCGGTGTTCGAACTGCTGATAATCGGGATAGTGACAGCGGCAGTATATTCAACTCCTGCTTCATACGCACCTTCTACAAGTGATGGAGACCAGGAAATAGTCGCCGCGTTGGCAGAGCCGGTTGGAGATGTGGTGACATAGGTTGCTTTTGTCGGAGCAGTGTCTCCGGTTGCCGGAGCATCAAATGTTACATCAACACTGTTGACTGAGGCAATCTGTGCAAAGGTATAGGAGACGGTTGCCTTGGTATCACTGATTTTCTGTACATATGCATCTGCACCGTTTACTTTTGCGGTGACTGTTCCGGTATCAAAGAGATAGCCGTATTTTGCATTGATGGTGATAGTTGTCGTATATGAAGTATCAGGCAGGAATGTTCCAGATGGACTCCATGAGGCAGAGGCAGTAAACATGTTTGAGTTTGTGGTTACTGCAGAACTTGGAGATTTCCCGACTGCGGGGGCAGTAACTGCCAGATTCATAGATGATATGCGTCCTAACTCTTTGGTTTTCGGGTACGTGTAGGTAAGTGTTACCGTATCTCCGCTTTTTGAAATCTCATCATCATCGAGTGTGTATCCCCCAATTTTCGCATCAATCGCACTCACTGAAGATGCCCACTCATATGCATTGGATTTCAGTTTGAGTTTGATGGTTACCTTGTATGCTTTATCCATCAGGTAGGTGGAGGCACTTGGATCCCAGGTAATACTGTCTGCATAAGCTACATTTTTTCCCTCGTTGGTATCAACCGTTACAGAAGTGTCAGGTTTTGCTGCGGTCACTGGTGCTGTGATGTCAAGGATTTCAATTTCATCAATAATATCAGCAGCATCTGTTGCAGAGAATTTGTATGAGACAAACGCTGTTTTTTTATCATCGTTTACTTCAATCTTTGTTGCAGCTTTCCCATTGACTGTTGCGGATATAGGTTCTGAGAAGCCGGAAGACGCAGTAACTTTAACTTTAACAGTATATTCTTCTCCTGCATCAAAGGTATTATGGTTCGGACTCCAGGTTACAGAAGAAACAATAACACCATTGTTTGCACTGGCACTGGTATCCGGTTTGTCATCAATATCCGGTGCCTCAATTCCTGTGATAGTAATTGTGGAAATCGCGCCGTTCACCCCTCCTGCAAGCAGAAGCACTGCAAGCAGGACCGTTATTATCTTCCAAATCTTCATCTTAAATCACCCCGATGCAGATAAGCACTGCATAGACAACAATCAATCCGACAAACGAAGCAGCGGCGGCAGCTCCCTGCCCCATATCCTGGGATGCGGCAATACCTTTCCAGGCACAGACTGCCGCCCAGATGGACGCCGCAAACATGCCGAGAATCGGAATCCATCCGCAGACTGCATAGGTCATGGAACTGCGCATCACGACACCCATAGATTCCCCAAAGGACGCTCCCGGTTCAAGCAGAGCAGAAAGTCCGCCGGAGATTACTCCATGCAGGAGAACACAGACTGCCCACAGGATAAAGAGCATCAGCATGAGAATCACCAGAAGCAGCGGGTTTCCGGAGAGTGAGGTGATAATCGGGAAGGTTGCTTTGTCCAGCTTTAACATCAGCGGGATGATGAATGCCAGGAACAGCACCGTGATAACTGACCAGATGACTCCGCTTACGAGGAAGAGCGGGAGTGCCTGCTTTACGCCGTCGCGGCAGTAGTACTCGAAGGCATCTGTCGGGCGGGTAATGAATCCCATGATGCTTCCATTGTACGGCATACGCGGCTTTGGTGCTCTTGGCGGACGCTCTCTTCGTACCTTTTCCGGCTTTGCTCTCCGCTGCGGGTGTTCCTCCACCGGTTCCGGATGCAGTTCCGCTCCGCAGAAGGAGCAGTAGGTATCTGCCGCATGATTCATCGCACGGCAGGACGGGCAGGAAATCTGCTGGGTATGCACCGGTTTCTGCGGAGTGACGTGACTCAGCGAGTAGTCGCGTGTCTCCGGGATTGCAGAGGCTGTGCGGTCCGGAATGACTTCGGATAACGCATCCATCCATGCTTCGCGGTCATTGACCGCAGAGAAGACGATGTGCATCTCCTTTTCTCCGGATGCCGAACCGATTTTCAGGGCGATTCCCGGTTCACCGATTTCGCTTGCCATTCTGACAGCCCGGTTTAGGGTGTTTAACGCGAACTCGCCGACGATGCCGGAGGCACTGTCGACCACAAAGCGGGTGTTGGTTAAGTGAATTACAGAGAGCCGGTTTTTGATTCTCACGTTCGGCGTGGTGACCAGGGTTTTTTCGTTGGTTGCCGGAACAAAGGTTCCGATGCGTTCCGGCATGACCGGCTCTTCAACCTTCGGGGCCGGACGGTGGGCAGGAAGTTTTGCCTGCAGTTCACTCATCCAGGCATCCCGGGCAGGCTTGGTCGGGAAGGAGAGAATCATCTGGCGAAGGCCGGACTGCATGCCGACGGATAAGGCAATCTCCGGCTCACCTGCATCGGATTCCAGTTCTGCCGCATCCTTGAGGTCGGAGATGGCGAACTCACGTCCAATCTTTCCGGCATTGTTCTGGAGGATTAAGCGGAGGTTGGTTAAGTAGATGGTAAAGAAGGTGTGTTTGATGCGAACTCCTGCGGTACTGATGACGACTGACTCTCCCGGAATCAGGTCAGGTTCTCCTGCAGGTTTTTCTTCCGTCTTTACCTCCGGCCGTGCTTCAATTATGGTGATGGTCTCAGACGGTTTGGGTTTTTCTTTTTCCGTCTCGATTACAATGTCTTTGGTAATGTCCGGTCTTGCGTCTTCTGTCTCTTCAGCAGGAACTGCCAGCGGGTTGTCTCCGATGATTTTTCTGATGTTGTCGGTCCATGCCTCCTGTTCTCCTTCCTGGAATGCAGGGTCGCAGGGGAAGGTCCAGATCATTTCTTTTTGTCCGGCAGGAGTGGAGAAGACGATTTTTACTGCAGGCTCTCTTTCCTGCAGGTGCGTCGGGTGTGCGGCAAGGATTGCGGTTGTTTTGAATTCACGCGAGGTTGGCCCTTCGATTATGAGCCGTTCGTTTGTGAGCGTTGCAAAGTACTGCTGGTTTTTGACGAGGATTGGGGAAGCATAATATTGAACTTCGTCATTATGCATCGAGACGGGAGACATTTGAATCATTAATAATTTAGTTTGCTAAGTATAAATAGGTGGCAAATCCCTTGGGGTGACTGCTGTCCGTTTCAGAAGGATTAATAGGATTTGGGGAGAATATTGTTTACGCGATTCTGCGGGCTTGTATATCAGGGGTAGATAGCTACGTTCGCAACGTAGATGCCGCGGGTTCAAATCCCGCCAAGTCCATAATATACTTCGTATTCTCTGAGGATGCTGAGTTTTGCTTCGGCTTTCTGGTATTCTTTGAGTGCCTGTTTTTTGCTGTATCTCCGATATGACCGGGAGAGATATCCTTCGTGTCCTGCGAGGTGTTCTGCGACGTCTTTGCTTGCGACAAGGGAGAAGCGGGAGATGAACCATTTTCTGGTCATGTGCCAGTGAACACCGACCTTCCTCCCGTTTATTTCATGTGTAAATCCCATGTCGCGGGAGGCATCACGCATGGCTTTCTGTGCCTGGTGGTAGGAGATGAGAAAGAGCCGTTCGTCATCGTCTCTTCTGCTCTGCAGGTATTCGAGGAGAACAAAGCCTGCTTCTTCGGTTAAGTAGGTTGTGCGTGCGGCTTTGGTTTTGGTGATGTCGGCCGGAATTTTGATTTCAACGCGTTCTCCATCCCAATCAACATCACTTTTCCTGAGTGCGAGTGCTTCGCCAAGCCGCATGCCGGAAGCTATCTGGACGAGGAAGAGAACGGAGACGTCTTCGGGAAGAGCGTTGTAGATGGCACGAAATGTGCTGCGTTTGATTTCCACTTCTCTGTCCAGCGGATACGGCGGCGGCAGAAGTGCGGAGATCCGGAATTTTTCCCGACGGGTTAAGGGGTAGCCGTTTTCATCAAGCCAGATGGAAGCCAGGGATAAGTAGAGTGAAGTGGTTGTTGGAGCGTACTTTTCGGTGAGGAGAAGACCGTAGCTTTTGAGGTCATGGAAATGATTCCGCACACCGTTTTTGAGGTCAGCAAAGTAGCGTACTGCAAGGACGTCCGGTTTGGCGAATTTTCCGCTTCGTGACGATCTGCAGACGGTGTGCAAAAAGTGTGTGATTGCGACGCGGTAGTTTTCGCGGGTCTTTTTGTTCGGGTAGCTGTTCAGGAAGTCTGTAACCGGGGTTTCCGGTATAATTTTTCGTGGTCGCATTTTAGCTCACCGAAGGAGTATTCTCTCTGCGGGAGATAATGGGGATTGTGTATTGTGTGCGGTATTTACATGGTTGGTGTCCGCAATATCTCTGAATTTTTTCAGATAAGAATACAGACGAACACTGCATCGCTTTCGTGTTAAGCAGTTCTAAAAATATCTCAAAAAAGTCTTCAGTAAAATTTGGGTGATTTGTGCTCACCCTAAGGCGAACACAAATCTGTCTTTCTCTTCAGCTTAGAGCTGATTCTTCTTCAGAAGAATTTACTCGCGGCGGAGGAGGAGGACTGCGACTGCGCCAAGACCTGCAAGTGCTGCAAGTGCTCCGAAACCTGGGGTTTCTGGCTCAGTTGGGGTGTCCGGAGTGTCCGGAGTGTCTGGGACATCTGGAGTGTCCGGGGTGTCCGGAGTGTCTGCGCCTTCAACGACGTTAATGTTAACGTTCTTCCAGGTTTCGGTCTCTCCATTGACTGGGGTGACTGCAACCTTGAGAGAGTATTCATCGACGTTTAAGTCAGAGGTGTCCATGGTGATTTCCCAAGTTCCATCGTCTGCGACTTTAGTACTGACAGCAATGAATGCTGCAGAGCCGACAGTCTCCTTCGGGACTGCTGCGAATGCAGTGGAAATCATCTCAACAGTGACAGTTCCATCTGCGTTTGCAGTGGAGACACCAGAGATTGTAAGGGTTTCACCCTGTGCGATGGTGGTTGGAATCTCGCTGATGGTGAAGGACTCGTCCTTTCCTACAACGAAGAAGGATGCCTTGACGTACATATCATCAATGTTCTGTGAGTCAAGTGCGTCACAAAGTGCCTGTGCTGCGTTTGCAGTCTGGCGTTCCTGAACATC
>JAGARL010000215.1 GCA_017622255.1 Methanocorpusculum sp. | reverse complement strand
CGCTGCTCCATGACGATAGTTTCGCCCTCAACCTTCGTGGAGAATTTTGGAAACATTGTGCTCATTGCCATAACGATTTCCTCTCTCTTTTTAGTGCTCCTCAGAGACAGCTTCTGCTGCTGCTCCGGTTGGCGCTACAAGGCTGACAACTTCGTACGGGCATACTTCGACGCAGACACCGCAACCGGCACAAAGTGCGTGGTTGACATCGAGGCAGGTTGCCTTTCCGTCAAAGACTTTGTAAATCTTGTCGGTTGTTGCCGGGTCTACTGTGCAAAGCTCCAGTGCGTTAACTGGACATGCGACCACACAGTTGTTGCAACCAGTACAGCGCTCCATGTTGATATGCATTGCAAAGGACATTTCTGTTGCACCAGTCTGTTCAAAGTAGTCCTCTAGAGATAACTCTAGAGCCATAACTGGCGAGTGGACTAATTCGACCATTATAGTTTAGAGGTCTACACATAAATACACTGTGGGAATAATATATATATTAGAATTTTTTGACACACTCAAAAATATTACCATATATAAACATTTTGGAATGTATTATATATTATCAATAATATCGCGATTATTTTTAGTGGGTATTTAGATTCAGAAAAATATCTGTATTCTACTTTCCCGGAAAGGAAAGATTCGGTGATTACCATCACCTTCCGATTAGCAGGAGATTCTGCCGCAAACAGGCAGCATTCCATATAAACACTCCGTACTGCGGCACACAGGTGTTTCAGGGGAAAAACAGTACAGGAAGAACGAAAGGGGTAAAAAAGGTGTGATATTGGATATTTTTATGCTTTTCTTGCGGAGAGTTTCCGGTATTTGTCCGGATTTTCCGCCATTTCTTCGCGGATTTCTTCGATGTACATGATGTCATCGCAGTCTTTTCCGCAGAGGCAGTAGTCGTGTTTGTCGACTGCATAGACCGGGAAGATTTTGACGTCTTCCGGAACCGGGTGAGCGGTTAAGTTGTCGAGCTTGAGTAAATCCTCCGGACGGTATCCAATGGTGTTGCAGACCTGTTTGAAGTCGCGAACCCAGGCACGTAAGTCACGGACGTCGTTGTAGTCCCACTGGTAAATCTGGTAGAGGAGCATGTATGCGTCGCGTTCAAGAATTACCTGGGAGAGTTCCTGACTCTGGGAGAAGTAGAAGTCGAGGAAGGAGCGAACATCGCGAACCTGCTGTGCGGATTCGTAGGTTGCAGCCCGCATCTCTTTGGCTGTTCCAATACGGTCTTCCTGTTCGAGGTTTCCGCCAAGTCTGCCTACTTCGCGGGAAATGCCTTTGAGGTCAATTTCAATGTCTTCGAGGTTTCCAAGCACATCCTCGAATTTTTTGTAGAGCTCGACGCCAAAGAACGCCTCCATGTATTCACTGTTCTTGCTCATGTTACTTTAATATTTACTGACAATTTATATAAATCATTAGTTTGTCATGCCGGTGAGAAGAGTACCCAATCCCAGAGATTAAATAGAAGAGCAATCAGGACGCAGGAAATTGACATATAAAGATATCCAACGGTATTATATACGAGCAATTTCACCCTGATTTCGGGATACCGTACAGTACCGGAGACTCGCAAATTGAACTCATTGTATGTTTCTGTTCGGCATGAGGACGGCGTCTGAAAGATTCAGCGTGCAGGGGCTTGGATCCTGCACGCTGTAATGCCGTGTGTTCCGTCACGGCGCATGACAAGTAGAACAGTGTATACAGGAAGAAGGGTTTTCTTCTCTGTATGTTTCAGAAAATTTACATGAGATTCTCTGAAATTTCCCTGCGACGGGAATCATGCGGAAGGCTGGGTAGGCAATGGCATTTGAAACTACTTGCATATCCTCATGGATTCTTGAGCGCAGAGAGAGGAGAAAACAGCGATATTGTATAGTATCGTGATGTCTCCAACACTAAATATAATGACGTTCTGATATTTAACGATGAGTGAATAAGATTATATATAATAATATTTGTTTGAAAAATATAAAATAATATTATTAATACATTTAGAAAGTATTTAATATTATTAAATCAGACGCGCACGAGTATGTACCAGCACTCATACACGTAAGCCTAAGCGAGGCGGAGAACTTCCGTATCCCGGCAGTTGTGGAAACCCAGGGCGTTCTTTCCCAGAATAAGTTCCCGATACGGGCGGTTGTAGAAGAGGAGGAATTCCTCCCCCTCAGTTAAAAAAGATCGCCGAAGACCACGACATCGTCGGCGTTCAGCTTCCTGTCAAGACTCTCTTTTAAGACCGGAAGCTCAAGTTCGTGTCCAATCTGTTCGACAATCATCTTCTCAAAGGAAGCATAGCGGTAAATCCAGTCAACGATAACATCAACCACGACCAGTGCCGCCTCGGCACTCTTGACCGTTACCAGATGCTGACCGACTCTCGGGTGGCGTCCGCGTTTTCCGCCGAGTGTGATGCGGTATGCCGTCTCTGCAGAGCTTAACGTACCAAACACACACGCACGGACACACGTACCGCAGGCAAGACAGAGGTCTTTATCCATGACAACCCGGCCTTCCCGGACGGCAAGCGCCTCCTCGCGGCAGTACTGCACGCAGGTTCCGCATCCGGTACAGTATCCCTCGTCCCGGTCCGGTGCTCGGATACCGGTGATACCAATCTCATTTAATGTCTCGCTGACGCAGGAGTTCGGACAGGCGGAAACGGCAATTCTGACCTTGCCCGGCATTTCCTTGCCGAAGTATTTTGCATCAATCTCTTTTGCAAGGGCAATGCAGTCGATATTTGCCAGTTTGCACCGGTCAGTTCCGGGGCAGGCGGTGATGTTGACAATCTCATTTCTCTCAGAACCGGTAAGCCAGCCGGCCGCAATTAACGCATCGGAGAGGTCGGGCAGGACCTGCGGTGAGATGTGCGGGATTTCCACGGTCTGGCGGGTGGTCAGGTGAATATCGGATAAGCCGAACTGTTCCGTGATATCACATAAAGAACGAAGAGCGCCGGCAGTTGTAATCCCTGCCGGAAGGCGGAGCCGCAGTGTGCATTTCGCACCATCCGCTTCGGTGATGACGCCGCCGGATTCAAAAATGCGGTTCTTTGATTTCATATATAAATATATAATCTGGATTTATATATTATTTTGTTATGATGTGTTTTCAGTATTTTTAATATATCGCAAAAGCCTCAAACAGCCGCCCGAAGCAGTTCCTCAGCCGCAGACAGTACCGCCGCCTGCGAGGAGGCAGACTTTGCGAAATCTGTTTTCTTATCCAGTCCCGGAAGCAGAATATACTGCATATTCTTCGTCCGAACCCCGGAGACATCAAACAGGAACCGGGCGACCGGGACAGTGTGGTCGAAGACGTCCGGATAGGTCTGGCCGGCCGTAGCGATAAAGACCCCGCGTTTTTCCGGGACAGCGACGGTTGTTTTCAGCAGATACTTGCGTGCCCAGAGAGCCTGACAGCGGTCAATGGCGGTCTTTGCCTGCGCACAGACTGAAAGCGCATAAACCGGAGATGCCATAACCAGCACATCGCAGGAGAGCAGCTTTTCCATCAGCGGCAAAAATGCATCCTTTTGTATGCACTGCCCCTCTTTTTCACAGAACCCGCAGCCGCGGCAGGGGGAAAACGGCACCGATTTAAGCGATACCTTCTCGACCGTAAACGCGTCGCCGACCGCTTCTAAGAACAAATCAAGCGCAGAGTCCGAGTTTCCTCCCGACCGCGGGGAGGTGGAGACTGCGAGAAGATGTTTTTCCATGACAGGTATTTTCGCCGCCGCAGAATATAAGTGAGACGGAAGCGGCAGAGATATATCCTGCCCTGCGCAATGCTCTAATCATACATGGCCCGCCCTCCGCTTCATCTGGTAACCTACCCGGAAATCGTCCCGGACACGGATTCCGGCATCCGCCGCGTTACGGTGAAGATTCCCTATGCCCACCTGAACTATGCCCATACGATAGAAGTGGACGAAGCGCTGTATGCAGGAGCGAAGAAGTCCAGGAAGTCCGCAACGGTTCCCGCCGGCATCGGGGATGCCTGGCTTGCCGGATACTACCGGGCGTTTGTTTTCGATAAGCATCAGGAAGGATTCTATCCAAAACTGCTTGCCCCGTTTCGGAAGATTCGAAAGGAGCTGAACCTCGACAGCGACCGCTATTTGGAGCTGCTGACCGCCTATGTACAGGGGCTGCCCTATGACAAGGAGAAGCTTGCCTCGATTGAAATCGCCCCGCGGTTTCCGGTCGAGACCGCCGTGGACGGGACAGGAATCTGCAGTGACAAGAGTCTGCTCTTAGCAGGGCTTCTGTCGCACGAAGGCTATGCGGCGGCGCTCCTCCATTTCGGGAAGGAGAATCACTTAGCAGTCGGCATCCCGGCTCCTGCCGGCTTCGATTTCCAGAAGACCGGCTATGCAGTTATCGAGACGACCGCAGTCTCCTATATCGGTTCTGACCCCTGCACGGAGACAAAAGGCAGTCTGGTTACCCGGCCGAAGGTTATCCCGATTGGAAACGGGACGAAAACATACAGTGCCATCCGCGATACGGCAAAAATCCTTACCGTTATCCGGGAGCTTGAAGAGAAACTGAATCCGGAAGGGACAATGGTCGCCGAACTGCTCCGGGTAAAGGAGAGCGCAGAACGCCAGACGGAAACGCTTCGACTGCTGAAGGAGAGAATCGAGCAGGACGCAGACCTTTCCGAAGAGGAGGAAAAGGAACTTCTGGCATCAGCCGGACGAAAGCTGCAGCGCCTGCAGCAGACGGTGCATCAGTATAATGCGCTTGCAAAGGAGTTTGCACGGCTTCAGGAGCTTGCATCGTTTATCCGAAACAACCGGCTTGACCGGCAGGCGGTTGTCAAACGGCTCCAGCAGATTCACTCCGGCGGCAGGTCATGATTCGGCAATTTCATTAAATACTATTAGCAACTATTACTCACTATTATGAAGAAAGTTGCTATCCTTGGAGGTACCGGAAATATCGGAGAGGGTCTTGCACGCCGTATCTGTCTCGGTGAGAAGTTCGATGTGGAAATCGGTTCCCGCGGTGCGGAGAAGGCGGAAGCTGCAGCACAGGGTGTCTGCACCTGTCTTATCGAGCACAACTGTACCTGTACGACCTGTACCGGCGGAACAAATGCGGATGTCTGCGAGGCAGACATTCTGATTCTGTCTCTTCCGTTCGAGAGAATCGAGTCGACAATCGAGACAATCGGCAAGGAGTGTTTCGAGAACAAGATTGTGGTATCTCTTATCAATCCCATGGTAAGAAACCCGAAGGAGAAGTATTTCCTGCCTGATGCACCGGCAGAAGGCTCTGCCGCGCTTGCTATTCAGAAGATGCTGCCGGAGTCTGCAAAGCTTGTCTGTGCATTTAACAATGTTGCGGCAAACAAGTGGATGCTGTTAGACGAGGAGCTGGATTATACGGTTGCGGTCTGCGGTGACGAAGAGGAAGCAAAGAAGGAGGTTATGGAGTTAGTCGCCAGTGTTTCCAAGCTCCAGCCGCTCGATGCCGGACCGCTTGCGATGTCGAAGGTTATCGAGGGCATTACTCCGCTGGTGATTACTATTGCTATGAGAAACGGCTTAAAGGACGTTGGTGTCTACTTTAAGTAATTCTCTTTTTTTCTGTGTGTGTTTTGGCGGGTTGGGTTGATGCTCTTATCCCTGTATGAGCGTTTTTCCTACGCGAAATTTACACGAAACCAACGCGAAAAACGCGAAAAGATAAATATCGCGAAAACTCGGCGAAAGTCGCGAAAGGGTATTCGCATTCAAAGCCTTGTAGATATTTAGACGAAGTGTATCCGAAGCTTTTGAACGCATGTACCCTTTTCGTGATTTTCGCCGGGTTTTCGTGCTTTTCAATTTTTCGCGTTTTTCGTGTTGGTTTCGTGTAGATTTCGCGTAGGAAAAACGCTCCTACAGAGATAAGAGCATCAACCCAACCCACCAAAACAAAAGCAAAAGCCAAAACCTGTATTTAAACCTAT
>JAGARL010000214.1 GCA_017622255.1 Methanocorpusculum sp. | reverse complement strand
GGGTATCTTAAACGTCTGGCACCCGGACATCATGAAGTTCATCAACAGCAAGGCCAAGGAAGGCGACTTCTCGAACTTCAACATCTCTGTCATGGTCTCAGATGAGTTCATGCAGAAGGTTGCAGACGGCAAACTCAATGATGTCTGGGTAACCGACAACGCCGGCACTGCTGTCACCGTCAAGGAAATCTGGGACGGCATCGTCGAAGGCGTCTGGAGAAACGGTGAGCCGGGAATTCTCTTCTACGACACCATCAACAACAAGAATCCAACCCCGCAGCTCGGTGCCATCGATACCACCAACCCGTGCGGAGAACAGCCGCTTCTGCCGTTCGAATCCTGCGTTCTCGGCAGTATCAACCTCTCCAAATTCGTCGCAAACGGAGGAATCGACTACGACGCCCTCGACCGCATGGTCAGAATGGCAATCCGCTTCCTTGATGCCGTCATCACCAAGAACGTCTTCCCGATCGAGCAGATTAAGGAAGCAACCAACCGCACCAGAAAGGTCGGTCTCGGCTTAATGGGTGTGCATGATGCCATGCTGATGCTCAGAATCCCGTACGACTCCGCAGAAGGACGCACTTTCTGTCAGGACATCATGAAGCGGGTAAACGACGTCGCCGTCGAAGAGTCCATCCGCCTTGGAACCGAGAAGGGCACCTTCCCGGCATACGAAGGCAGTATCTGGGACAAGCAGGGCATTATCATGAGAAATGCGGCTCTTACGACCATCGCACCGACCGGAACCATCTCGCTTCTTGCCGGATGCTCGTCCGGTATCGAGCCGGTCTTCTCCTACGCCTACACCAGAAGAAACACCGTCGGCAAGACCTTCGTCCTTGTCCACCCGTACTTCGAGGCAGAACTTGCCCGTGTCCTTGACGCCATGGGATTCACCGGCAAGGCAGCAGAGGAGAAGAGACAGGAGGTCATCGACCACGTGCACGAGACCGGAACCGTTCAGGACGTTGACTGGCTTCCGTCGTCTTTCAAGGCCGTCTTTAAGACCGCACTCGACATCGGATGGAAGGACCATGTGTTAATGCAGGCCGCATTCCAGAAGTATGTCCACGCATCTATCTCCAAGACCATCAACATGCCGGTCTCCGCAACCAAAGAGGACGTTGCCCGCGCCGTTATCCTTGCCTGGCAGGAAGGCATCAAAGGTATGACGCTCTACAGAACCGGTTCCCGAGAAGATGTCGTCTTAGCGCTCGAAAAGAAGGAAGAGAAGAAGGAAGAACCGGCAGTCGAGGAAAAGCCGGTCCCGCAGGTCATGCAGTCCTTAGATTTCATCCGCCCGCGCGAGATGAGCGGAAGAACCTTCCTTGCCCAGTCCGGATGCTGCAGACTCTACATCACAGTAAACACCACCGTCGAAGGAAAGCCAATGGAAGTCTTCATCAGAACCGTTGGTGCCGGCTGTGAGGCAAACAGCAATGCACTGGGCCGCAGTATCAGCACCGGTCTGCAGAACGGTGTCCCGTACGAGAAGTTCGTTAAGCAGTTCGCCAAGGTCCACTGTGTCTCTGCTATCAGAAACAAGAACTCCGAGGGTATGTCCTGTGCGGATGTTGTCGGAAAGTGCATTGAGCTTGCCGCAACCAACCAGACCATCGCAACGTTAGACAACTGGTCTATCTCTTCCCCTGCTCCGCAGGAGAAGAAAGGAGGCAACCCGTGCCCGGAGTGCGGAGAGCCGCTCGACTTCGGTGAGGGATGCAACATGGGCATCTGCAAGCACTGCGGATGGTCCGGCTGCAGCTAAACCGGAAAAGAGAAATATTAACCTATTTTTTTTTTATTTTTACAAAAACAGCTTCAGCAGCGTCTTCATCCCGAGCTTACCCCCAAGCGCTAAAATCTCCGGGCGCATCAGCAGCCGTCGAATCAAATCAGATGGGCGGTCCATGTCTCCGGACTCGGTGATAATCTGCAGAATCTCCGGATTGTTGAGCGCCGCAATTCCTGCATCAATGTCTTCGGCAGAGAGTGTCCGGCGCACCCTGAGTGCGGCAAGTCCCAGCTCGATTTCACGGCCGAAGTCATTTTTCCAGAGCGTATCGTAGGAGGAAAGCGCTTTCGCATCCCATCTGCCGCGTTCAACCGCCTCTGCGGCAACTGCCGCCGCATGCCGTGCGGAGCGGATGCCGGTATAGACACCCCCGCCGGAGGTCGGCTTGGGAAATCCTGCCGCATCGCCTGCGAGCATCCAGCCGTCTCCACAGGTCTTCTTCCGTATGCCGATTGGAATTGTCCCGGTAACCGAGTGGACGTTCATTGCGGAGAACTGCTTTCGAAACGCCGCAAACAGCGCCGGCACATTCCGCGTTCCGCACAGGCCAATCCGTGCCCGCATCGAAGACATCGGAATCGCCCAGGCAAAAAACTCCGGTGCGGCATTCGGATACAGTTCCACCTGCGGAGAATCTGTCTCATACAG
>JAGARL010000213.1 GCA_017622255.1 Methanocorpusculum sp. | reverse complement strand
CTTAATCATCCCGGCTGTAAGCAGTTACAGTCTCGGCGGACAGTACATCAAGCTCCTTCCCGAGTATGAAGCAGGCGCAAAGCCGATGAGAATCAAGAATGTCAACCTCAACATGCAGGGAAAGGCGGTCAGAGTCGAGGGAGTTGTCCAGAGTGTCAAGGGTAAATTCATGGGCAGACCAAAGTACCAGATCTTCGACGGTTCGGGTGCTCTGATTGTTTTCCGTTCCATGCCGCTCGATGAGGAGATTAAGGTCGGAGACAATATCGAAGCGGTCGGTATGGTCGTCAAGAAGTATGCTATCGCCGGAAGCCTTTCGGTGCACGGAATCGGTATCAGAAAAATCGAGAATGTAAACCCGCTCGAGATTGACGAGTCGATTACTTCTGATATCAAAATCAAAAAATACAACTAACCTTTTTTCCTGAATCCGACAGCTTAATAGGTTCAAAAGCCGATAGGTATAGTATGCCACATACTGTTGAGATTTATTCTCTTCCGGACTGTCCGCACTGTAAAAACGTGAAGTCATTCTTCGCAAAACACAATATCGAATATACGAATTATGACGTATCCGACAGTGCAAACGCAAAAAAGATGATTGAGATTTCCGGTCAGCGCGGAGTGCCGGTTATTATCATTGACGGAAAAGAAATCGTTATCGGCGATGATTTAATGAAGCTCCAGATTCTGCTCTTAGGCGACGAGCCGGCAGCAGAAGCCCCGATTACTGCAGACCATGAGCTGGTTATCATCGGCGCAGGCGCAGCAGGTCTTCCGGCGGCACTCTATGCAGGAAGAAAGGAGCTTGACACGCTTGTTATCGGCGGAGCTATCGGCGGTATGGTGAACCAGAGCAAGACCGTCGAGAACTATCCGGGAATCCCGGATGTCCCAGGAGACGTCTTAATGGGCAAGCTTGCCGAGCATGCAAAGTCCACGGGCGTTGAGTTCTTAGAGGATGTTGGAACATCCATCGTTCGAAAGGGCGGGGTTTTCGAAATCGAGACGCTCAACGGGCACAAGGTAACCGCAAAAGCAGTTATCGCCGCGACCGGCAGAATCCCGCGGTTCTCCGGTGCGAAGGGAGAGACGGATTTCTTCGGAAAAGGTGTTGCGGTCTGTACCACCTGCGACGGGCCGCTCTATAAAGGAAAATCGGTTGCGGTTATCGGCGGCGGAAACACGGCCCTTGATATGGCTCTCGAACTTGCAGACATCGCCTCCGAGGTGCATGTAATTGTCAGAAGCAAGGTCCGCGGAGATGAGATTCTCTTAAACCGCTTAAAGACCAAGAGTAATGTTGTCTTCCACACCGGATATGAAATCGAGGAGATTTACGGCGGTCAGTTTGTGGAAGGAATCGCGCTGAAAAAACTCGGCGGCGGTATCACAAAGCTCTTCAAGTCCGGCATCGAGAAGATTCCGGTCGAAGGTGTTTTCCTTGGAATCGGTCTGAACCCGAACACGATGATGTTCGAGGGACTGGTTGAGATGAACGCGGAAAAGGAGATTATCGTCAACGAGAACTGCGAGACCAATGTTCCGGGATTCTTTGCCGCAGGAGATTCCACCTCGATTAAGGCAAAACAGATTGCCTCGTCTGTCGGCGAGGGTGTGAAGGCGCTGCTTTCCGCATACGCATATCTGAAGAAATAATCGGGGAATATCCCCCGCTCTTTTATTGAAAAAAATTTAGAAATCAAACAGGTTTTTCTGTGCAGATTTGGAGAGAATATCACTCACCGTCTGCCAGCTTTTCCGTGCGCACGACGGCGGTGCGCCGTGCTCTGTAATATAGTCTGTCAGGAAGGCGACGGTTTTGGCATCCGAGGGATATCCGCTTCCAATCTCGCCGAACTCTGCTTTCAGCTCCTCAATGATTCTATCCCGCGTCACCTTCGCGACAATACTTGCCGCGCCGACTACTGTATAGCGGGCATCAGCCTTATGTTCAGAGATGACTTCCGCCGAGACACCGGATGCGGAAAGCACATTTGTGCCGAACCGCTCGGCATTTACATCGCAGGCGTCCAGATATACCCGCGCCGGATGGAGGGCGCGGAGAACTTCGGCATGGCAGAGAACGGTGAACTGGTTCATGGTACAGTCCCGCGCATCAATCTCTGCAGGGGTTTTGATGACAACAGCGGTCTTGCAGGATGCGCAGATTTCGGCAAACACGGCCTCGCGTTTTTTTGCTGAGAGCTGTTTTGAGTCTTTGATGCCGAGGGATGATAAATCATCGTCGGATGATACCAGAACTCCTGCCGCGACCATCGGCCCTAAAACCGGGCCTTTTCCTGCCTCATCAATGCCGCATATCCACATGTGATACTCCTGT
>JAGARL010000212.1 GCA_017622255.1 Methanocorpusculum sp. | reverse complement strand
CGGAATCTGGGATGCCTCATCCGCCTTCATCTTGGAAAGCGACAGCATCTTAAAGAGCTCGACAACACGGTCGTCTAAGCCTGCCTCGAAGATGAAAATCTTCTCTTTCAGCTCGTTGATGGTTGTGACAAGGCGCATCGTCATGTTCTGGAGAAGCACCTGGTCTGCAACATCGCCGTCAACGCCGACTTCGCGGTCCTCGCATCCCGGCTCCATATAGATTAAGAATCCGCCGTTGGTTTCCTTATCCTCATAAATGAACGGGAAACCCGCGTATCCGGAAAAACCGCAGTTCTCGCAGGTGAAGAGGAACAGCTCTCCGGAGAGAACCTTCTCCTTCATATCGGGGTCAACCGTGACATTTACCGTCGGCGTTACATGAAGCTCCTGCTCGTGGTTGCAGTTCGGACAGATAATCGCGTCTTCAATATCGTCTTCGAAGTTCATACCGTTTTAACCCACTCGTTGTCAACGACTGCGTATCCTTCCACCTCGCGCTCCCAGATGCCGGACATCATCTTGCCGATGTTCTCGTAGGTGGTGAACGGAATCTTAATCGGGTCGAGGTACTCTTCGCCCTTTCTCGGGACAAAGACTAAGCTTCTTCCCTCGCAGGCGAAGCGGTCCTCTGCATAGTAGAGTGCATCCGGCTGGATTTTCTCCTTCTTTGCCTCCATCTCGCGGAGAATGGAGTCCTTGACAACCTCGACTAAACGGTCGTCGAGTTTGTCGCGGAAGATGAAAATCTTCTCGCGGAGGTCATCCTGGGTGTGGACAAGGCGCATTCTGATGTCCTTGACTAAGTGTGCCGGAAGCACATTCGGCAGTTTTGCCACGCGCTCGTCCGAGTCCGGCTTGAAGAAGAGCGAGAACTTCTCGTCTAAGTCGTGGTAGAGCATCGGGTACTCGACGACGCCGGAGAATCCGCACTCGTCGCAGACTAAGGTGGTCAGGTGTCCTTCCAGGAACTTTTCGCGCAGGTCATGGTTTCCGGCGTTGATGCTCGGATACATGGTGAACTGCTGTTTGGAGCCGCATTTCGGGCAGGTGATGATTTTTACTTCTGGTTTCATGCTTATTCTCTTCTTCCGCTTGGTCCTCTGTGGTGCTGTCCGAGTTCTCCGGTTAACAGAATCTCGCCGGAGAAGACCGGGCCGTCTTTGCAGACGCGGTATCCATTCGGGTCCATACAGCAGGAGCCGCAGACGCCGATTGCACATTTCATGTACCGGTGCATGGAGAACTGTCCGCGTCCGGCAAGGCCTTTTGCCGCTAAGCGGTCAAGGATGCCCTTCATCATCATTTCCGGTCCGCAGACGCAGATGGAGTCGTATTCGCTGATGTCAAGCTCGTCCATGATGCCGGTTACAAATCCGTGGTAGCCGAAGGTTCCGTCGTCGGTGGCGATTTTCAGGTCGGTGACTTTTTCTAACTCTTCGGTGAAGATGAGTTCGGTCTTGGTTCGAGCACCAAGGATGAAGGTGTCAACCTCACCGGTTGCGGCAAGGGTAAAGAGCGGGGTAACGCCGATTCCGCCGGCGATGGCTAAGGTCTTTCCTTCGGGGTGGAAGCCGTTGCCGAACGGTCCGCGGATTCCAATCTTGTCTCCCGCTTTTAATTCGAAAAGAGATGCGGTTGCATCTCCGACCTTCATGACGGTGATGGAGTTTGCTGCAGAAAACGCCATCGGGATTTCGTCAACGCCCGGAATCCAGACCATGCAGAACTGTCCCGGTCTGATGTCGAAGACTTTGTCGAAGACGAAGGTCTTGATGGACGGGGATTCGTCAATGACTTTGGTCAGGGTGACGATAACAGGAGTTGCGGCTTCAGTCATGAGCGCACCCCACAATTTCCTCTGCCGGTATTCCGTCTTCGGCATAGAGGTCGCTTACAATGTCCGAGAAGACATTGAAGTTGTCATAAACAGCGCTACCGATTTCAACTGCAGAGGCTCCTGCCATCATCATCTCGAGGACGTTGTCTGCGGAGTCGATTCCGCCGCAGCCGATAATCGGGATGTCCACCGCTTCGTAGAGGTCGTAGACGGCGCGAACCGCAACCGGGAAGACGGCCTTGCCGGAAAGTCCGCCGAATTTGTTTCCGAGCATCGGGCGGCGCAGTTCGGTGGAGATTCTCATGGCTTTGAGAGTATTGATGGCGACAAGAGCATCAGCGCCGCCTTCTTCTGCGGCTTTTCCGATTACTTTGATGTCAGTGACGTTCGGGGTGAGTTTTACCCAGACTGGTTTGCCGTATGCTTTGACAATCTCGGTGCATTCCTTGACAACTCTGGGGTTGACGCCGATGGCTGCGCCGTAGCCTTCTGCGTGCGGGCAGGAGAGGTTGAGTTCAAACGCTTCTGCATCTGGGAACCAGGATGCGACTTTGCCGAACTCTTCCGGCGTTCCGCCGAAGATGCTGACTACAACCGGCTTT